>CALLLY010000084.1 GCA_938008205.1 uncultured Granulosicoccaceae bacterium | reverse complement strand
TGCTGGATATCACCATCAGCGTTTTTTGGGCGGGGGTGATTGCATTGGCTTTGTCAGACAGTGCCTTTGAAGCAGAGATTTTCAGAGCAGGTATTCAGTCGATTGATAAGGGGCAGTACGAGGCATCACATACAGTTGCGTTAAACTACGTTGATACCATGCGCTTTGTTATCCTGCCTCAAGCCATCAGACGCATACTACCGGCGCTGGGTAATCAATTGGTGTACATGTTAAAGATGTCTTCGCTGGTCTCGGTAATCGGTATGCAGGAGCTGACCCGTAAGGCCAATGAACTGGTGGTGACCGAGTATCGTCCGTTGGAAATCTATACCATTCTATTGCTTGAATACCTGGTGCTGATTTTGATCGTCTCTGCCGGTGTACGCCGACTTGAGAAGCGTTTAAAGACCAACGAGCGTGGTTCATAGCCTGCGTTATTAAAGTTTGACATGGATTCCAGTCTTTCCTGATCGTGCAAATTAATCAGTGACTGACGGTGTTTTATCGTTGCGCATTCAAGTAAACTTGGGGTCGTTTTCAGGCAAACGGCACGCTCTTGTACATTTCAACACCACGCAACATCGCCCCGCTGGATAGTATTCTGCCAGAGGAACCGCTGCTGATGATGGGGGCAGGTCCGGTACCTATACCTGCGCGGGTTGCTGCGGCAAATTCAATTGTGATCAATCATCTTGGTGACACCATGTCGCAGATTATTGAACAGGTTAAGCAGATGTCGGGCTATGTGTTTCAAACACGGTCGTCTCGAATTCTGGGTGTCGCCGGGCCGGGTTCAGCAGCGATGGAAATGGCGGTTGCCAACCTGATAGAACCAGGTGACAAATGTTTGTGTGTGTGTAACGGCTTTTTTAGCAATCGACTGGCAGAGATGGCCGAGCGCAATGGCGCGGACGTGATTCGCCATCAGGTGCAGGCCGGGCAGGCTGCCAGTACCGAGTTAGTAGAACAGTCACTGGCGGAACATAGGCCACGCATACTCACCATTGTTCAGGGGGAAACATCAAATACGGTTTGCAATCGAACACTGGCAGAAATCTGCAAAGCTGCTCAGCGCTATAACTGCCTGATTATTGTCGATGCCGTTTGTACCCTCAGCACTATGCCGTTAAATATGGACGAGTGGGGTATAGATGCGATTATCACCGGTGGTCAGAAAGGCCTGTCTTCTATCCCGGGGGTATCGCTGGTGGCCTTTTCACAAAAAGCCTGGCAGCGTATTACCGATCGAAAATCGCCCATGAAGCACTGGTGTCTCGACGCTAAGCTGGCCGATCAGTTCTGGTATCAAAAAGCCTATCATTACACAGCCCCGGTATCCGGTGTGCTGGCCATACATGAAGCGCTGCGTTTGATCTGCAATGAAACTTTGCCCGCGCGTTTTTCACGGCACCTGAGATCATCCATGGCGTTGCAGGCGGGCATCGAGGCGATGGGGTTGGCGTTATACGTACAGCCGCAACACCGATTGAATTCGGTGGTAGGGATATCATTGCCCGATAACATTGAAGGGGCGGCGTTGTTGCATTGTATGTCCAGTCACTACCGGGTTGAAATTTCAGGTTCGTTCGGTGCACGTATAGTTCGTATTGGTCAGATGGGTGAGCAAAGCCGGGCGCACAATATCTTTCGCACTTTGCATGCATTGGGCGCAAGCCTGGCAAGTCTGGGTGCAGTGGTGGATGTACCGGCTGGTGTTTCCGCGCTGGAGAAAAGCCTGCAGGCTTTCGATCAGCAAACACAGTTTCCTGTGCCAGCGCCTATGGATGCTCTTTCGGCCTAAGCTGTTCCGCCGTATACACCAGGGCCAGGGCAACTATTGCCATCACCAGATACCCGATCACAATCGGATGTCCCGTGTCTGTGAGTTGTGAGCCAATGAGGGTGGCCACTGCAATCGCAATAATGGTACTGAGTGAATTGATCACTGACGATGCGGCGCCAGCGATATGCCCCATCGGTTCCATGGCAATCGATGTGGTATTGCCGAACAGGAAAGCAAAGCAAAAGACCACCACACCGTTATAGGCGACGTGCACATGCAATGGAGGGAGTGCGTGCATAGTGTGGTACATAAGCAGGTATACCACTGACGCTGCGATGATCAGACAAATGGCAAGCTTTACCATCGTGACAGCACCGGTCTTTTCAACGACACGTGAGTTGATAAAAGAGCCAATACCAAACATTGCCGCCAGGCTTGCAAACACGATTGGAAAGCGGGTACCCAGGCCGTACATATCTTGAAAAATCTGTTGCGCTGTACTGAGGTAGGCAATAAAAGCCCCTGCCAGCAAGCCAATAGTCAGCAGGTAGTAGCGCGACACCGGATGGGTGAGGACTTCTGCCATTGATTGCTTAACCTGCCTTGCATCCAGAGTTGTTCTGACATTAGCCGGCAGTGTTTCCGGTTGTCTTTGCCAGAACCAGATGCCCGTTAACACTGCGAAGAGAGCGAGTGCTATAAAAATGCTTCTCCAGCCAGACACCAGCAAAATACCCTGGCCAACAAAAGGCGCAATCATAGGCACACCGATAAACACCATCATGATCAGCGACATCATTCTGGCCATCTCTTCGCCCTCGTAACTATCGCGGACAATCGCAATGGCAAGTACATAAGGGCCGGCGGCTCCCACTCCCTGTAACACGCGGCCAACCAGCATCATGCTATAGCTGTCTGCAAATATGCAGGCGGCAGAACCAATGCAGTACATCACAAAGCCGAATAACACCGGTGCACGTCTGCCAATCCGGTCGGCAATAAACCCGTAAAAAAACACGCCGATCGAAAACCCGAGAAACAAGGCGGTGATCACGTACTGCCTCTGGTTTTCGACAACGACGTTGAGATCAGCGCCGATTTGATCCAGAGCCGGCAGCATGGCATCAATCGAAAATGCATCCAGCGCAGACATGGCTGCCATCAGCAGAATGAATTCAATACGCCCCGGAGATCTTGAAATAGTGATGAGAGACTCGCTTATTGCTCAGGAGGACATTCGCAGGCTGTGCGCCTGATTTCCAAAGCGTTTTGTGGTGGGTTGAACAGGAGAGGCAGTATATCGATAGGGAGGGTATTGTAGAAGCCGGGTGATGTTTGGGTCTTTACCAGGAATTTCGACGCATGAGAGAGGCTAACCGCATGTCAACTCGCTTACGCTTCGGGCTTCCTTGGAAACTCTTAATACCCCGGTTTTTGCGACGCCTGGCGCTAGCTCATAACCGTCATCAAAGCACGGGTTCCAGCACGGGCTCTTCTTTACCCAGTTCTTCTTTGCGATGAGCCACGTAGGCTTCGAGTTCTTCGACAATCGCAGCATCAAGTGGCGGTGGTTCGAATTCTTCAAGTATCTTTGGCCAGATTTCGGTTGCACGTTGTGTTGCATCTTTACTACCGGCGCTGACCCAGTTTTCGTGGTTTTGCCAATCACTGAGAAAGGGTTGATAAAACGCCTCTTTGTATCGACTCATGGTGTGTTCGCAACCGAAGAAATGCCCGCCGGGGCCGACTTCTTCCATGGCGGATAAACCGATCTCTTCCAGATCAATCTTCAGCGGCTTTAGAAACTGCGCCATATGCTGCAGCATCTCGCAATCGGTGATCACTTTTTCAAACGATGCGACCAGTCCGCCCTCCAGCCAGCCGGCGGTATGGTAGATCAGGTTGCCATGCCCCATCACAGATCCCCATAACGCCATTTGTGTTTCATAGGTGGCCTGGACATCAACCGCATTCGATGCATTGCACGCACTGGTGCGATGCGGCAGTTTGTAATAGCGCGCGAGTTGTCCACCGGCGAGGTTTGCCAGAGAATTCTCAGGGGTGCCAAAGGCCGGGGCACCGGAGCGCATATCTACATTGGACGTGAAGCCTCCGTAGATGGACGGTGCACCCGGTCGAGTCAGTTGTAGCAATGCAATTCCTAGCAAGGCTTCAGCATTCTGCTGCACAAAAGCGCCACCGAGTGTGGCTGGCGTCATCGCGCCCATCAAGGTAAACGGTGTGACGGTTACCGGCTGGTTCAGTGCGGCAAGTTGCATCGCCCCGTAAGCCATGCTGTCATCGAGTTTGCGTGGTGAGTTGACATTGATGTTTGTCATGGCAGACGGGCTATTGGCCAGATCTTCCAGGCTCATCCCGCGTGCAATTGCACACATGTTTGCTGCGTCCAATGAACGTGCACCGCCAATGCCTACAGAGAAAAACGCCTTGTCTGATAGCGTAATACTTGCCATCAATGTATCGAGATGTCGATTGTTGGGCGGCAGATCTGTTGGTGCGGTAGCCTGATTACCAAAAAAAGTAATCACGTTAAAAAACTGCCCGAAGCGAATCAGGTTTTTAAAGTCTGCAATGTTGCCCATACGTCTGCCGTTGATGCAGTCGTGTACATTGGGTGGTCCCGAGACCATACCGAAGTTAATCACGTTGCCACCAACGTGCAGGGCATTATCGGCATTGCGTGGTGTTACAGTGAATGTTTCGGGTGCCGTGGATATCGCTTCCATCACCAGGTGGCGATCCATCCGCACCATGCCACTGTCGCTAACGTCTGCTCCGGCGTTTCGAAACAGATCAAGTGCCATGTCCCCCAACACCTCAATACCCTGTTCTTCAAGCAGTGTCATTGACGCTTCGTGAATGGTATTGATTTGTTCGTCATCAAGTGGTTCTACCGGTGCAAAACGGTTGCGAAGCACCTGACGTTCAAGCTGCGGAAGGGCTACGGGGGCTCTTTCGGTTTTGCGTTTGCGACGACGCGTCATGTTGTAAATCCGGTGTGATCGATCAGAGAGTTAGTTTCTGCACAGACCGTTTGCCTGGGTTTTCGTGGAAAACCTGCCATTGTCGTTGGTGTATAAATCCCTGAAGCAGGTTTACCGTGTTTTGGCAGGAGCACATTGATGAGGATCCACAGTGCCGTAACCGGAGAGTTACATCTATCAATAATGGGACAATTTCTGATACATTTACACCATGATGCCTCGACACCTGACCTTCTGTCTGACGCCCAATCTGCCATTGTTTGGGTTGGCGGCAGCGCTGGAAGTTTTGCGTCACGCCAACCGCATGGCAGGCATAGAGGCATACCAATGGTCTTTCCTGACTGAGTCTGACAGCGGTGTGCAGGCTAGCAACGGTATGTGGTTGCAGCCGAGTTCGTCTGTGGAGAAGGCCATTGATGCACAAATGGTTTTTATCGTCGCCGGTTTTGAACCATGGCAGTTCAAAACTCCAAAGCTTGGCAAGTGGCTGCAGCATCAAAACGCGAAACACGCAACGCTTGGAGGCATTTCCAATGGCGGGTTTCTGCTCGCCGCATCGGGCTTGCTCGATGGTTATGCGGCAACAGTGCACTGGGAAGACTTCAGCACTTTCTATGAAACTTACCCGCAGGTGAAGAGTCGCTACCAACGCTTTGTTGTCGATGGTAATCGAATGACCTGCTCTGGCGGTGCTTCAACGCTGGCACTTTTTATTGAGATTGTCCGCGATGATCTGGGTGAAAATATAGCCCGGCAGGTGTCAAGGCAAATGTTGTTGGGGGAATACCCCGCACCTGCCGGCAACAATGATGCGGTGATGGAGGCTTTGGCATTTGGCGACAATCAGCATTACTCATCCCAGGTGCAGCGGATTTTAAACCTGCTTGATGCCGGTATTGAAGGGCGAATGACGGTTGCAGCGCTGGCCGATAAAGTCGGCGTGAGCCGACGCGAGTTGTTGCGTCTGTTGCGCCGGGAAACCGGTCAGACGCCGAGTGAAATTATCAATGCCCGAAGACTGGAGCGTGCCCGGTCACTGGTAAGGCACTCGCATCTGCCACTCGCGGCCGTTGCAGATGCGGTCGGTTTTAGTTCCCAGTCACACCTGACACTGCGTTATCGTCAGCGATTCGGTGTTACACCGGCACAACATCGCAACGCTGAAACCTGCAGGCACTTGGTGTCACACGAATGTTGAACAATCTCGGCCGTCACTATGAAAAGGGCCAATTCCTTTTGGTCACGGATATAGCATTGTGCTTAAAGACGGTATCTGCTGTTGGATAAATGCCGGTGGCACAGCGGTGCCTGGTCAGCAACTCCTGTTCAAATAATCACTCTCTAATTTTATCGAGTGGTTCACCATAGACCTGGTGCTTTGTTGTGTGTGCAAGAGGCTATTGAAGTACACTGGCAACTTGTACAGACTGCATTCGCGCAGACTTCTGAATGCCCTGAATAACCCTTGCCTGGATAGCCATTGAGTCAATCCTCCTTTAGTACGCTTGAGCTTTCCTCCGGCCTGCTCGATAACCTCACATCACTCGGTTATACCGGAATGACGCCAATACAGGCGCAAAGCCTGCCGGCGATACTGGCTGGTAAAGACGTCATCGGCCAGGGGAAAACCGGTTCCGGCAAAACGGTTGCCTTTGGTCTGGGTATGTTATCGGTAATCGAACCCGGGCATTTCTCTGTTCAGTCTTTAGTACTTTGCCCGACGCGAGAACTGGCCGATCAGGTAGCAACAGAACTGCGTCGTCTGGCGCGATCTATTCCCAATATAAAAATATTAACGCTCTGTGGCGGCAAGCCGGTGGGTCCGCAGATTTCTTCGTTGCAGAAAGGTGTACATATTGTTGTAGGCACACCGGGTCGAATTGAAGATCACTTGAAACGTGAGTCGTTAAGTCTGCAGGGTGTGCGAACGCTGGTGCTCGATGAAGCAGATCGCATGCTGCAAATGGGTTTTCAGGAATCTATAGATGCGATTGTTAAAG
This sequence comes from uncultured Granulosicoccaceae bacterium, assembly GCA_938008205.1. Taxonomy (GTDB): domain Bacteria; phylum Pseudomonadota; class Gammaproteobacteria; order Granulosicoccales; family Granulosicoccaceae. The sequence continues at coordinate 5,021 of CALLLY010000084.1, read as the reverse complement.
TGATACCGGACAACCGGCAAACGCTACTGCTCAGTGCCACCTACCCCGAGCAAATTGAAGCTATTGCCACACGAATCATGCGTGATCCGCAGATGGTGGTGGTAGACGCTGAACCCACTGATCTGAACATACAACAGCATTTCTATGAGCTCGCAACCAATGATGATCGGCTGCATGCGTTAAAGCTGCTGCTGATGCAACATCAGCCGGAAACCGCACTGGTGTTTTGCACTACCAAACAAGAGGTCAATGACATCACAGCTCAGCTGCGTAACAGCGGTTTTAGTGTTTTAGCTTTACACGGTGATCTGGATCAGCGCGAACGCGACCAGAATCTTTTACGTTTTGCTAATCGCAGTGTGATGATTCTTGTGGCAACCGATGTCGCCGCCAGAGGGCTCGATATTGATGCGCTGGATGTGGTCGTCAATTTTAATCTGGCTCGCGATGAAGAAGTGCATGTGCATCGTGTAGGGAGAACCGGCCGTGCCGGAGAAAGCGGGCAGGCGTGGTCTTTTTACGGAGCGAAAGACTCTAGACGAATTGCAGCGCTGCAGGATTCACTGGGTCGTGAAATTCAATCCGAAAAACTCCCGCGTGCCAGTGTGCTCGAACACCAGCCACCGCGTGCAGCGATGGTGACACTGCAGATTGAATCCGGTAAAAAACAGAAAGTCCGCGCTGGAGATATTCTTGGCGCGTTAACGGGAGAGGGGGGCATTGGTGGTGATAGTGTTGGTAAAATCAATATCTTCGACAACCGCTCTTTTGTGGCGGTTCAACGGCAAGTGGTGAAAACTGCGATTGATAAATTGTCGCGCGGGAAAGTCAAAGGCCGCTCTGTTCGGGTGCGAAGTCTGTAATAACTTTTTTGGAAATAGTTTAATGGCTGGTGAAACTGATCTTAATAAACTATTGGCGTCACTGTCTCCGCAGTTGATGTCGGGTGAATATGTGTTTACTTCATTTGAGAATGCTCAATACGGTGACTACGCTGAGCTTGCGCCCGTTGCTGCGATGATGGAAGCTGAAGGCCTAACGTTGGTTATAACAAAACAGCGCGCTGATGAACATGCCATCCGCTACGATGCAGTGTTCAGTGGCATTACACTTAAGATTCACTCGAGCCTTGAAGCGGTCGGGTTGACCGCGGCCTTTGCAAAAAAGCTTACCGAGCACGGTATTAGCGCTAACGTGATTGCAGGTTTTTATCACGATCATTTGTTTGTTCAAACTAAAGATGCCGCTGATGCGATGAATGCTCTGGCAGAGTTATCTACTTAGCGCAGGCTCCTGGTTATTACTTGATAAGCTGTTTTGCCGGCCGTCGCCAAATCAGTACAAACAGAACAAGCGCAAGCAGTGCATTCAGCACCACGATAGCCATAGAGGCCCATTGCGGTACTGGCAGAGCAGTAATACTGGCATACACATAGATTCCGCCGATTAACGCGACAAGAAAAGCGAAATATGCGATCCATCGCAGGTTTGCCTTGAAACCAAGAGTAAATATCAGCCAGGCTACCGCACCGATGACAATCGGCATTGCGGCACTGGCAAAGCCTGCCATGGCAGCACCAAGAACGTGAACAATAGTGTTCAGTAACGCAAGCAGTGCGGCGATACTAAATATGTTTTTTGTTCTGATCATTTGCTTTCAGGCTCCGGGCATGGCGTATCCGCAGCACCCCATGCCAGCAGATCGTTAATATGTTCCTGCAGGCTATACGGTGCGGCTTCACGACCGGGTCCCGGGTTCCATGCCCAATGCAGAATCAGGTCGTGATCGAGGTGTTCGGCGAGTTGCATGATAGTTCTATCACCGTTCGTGGCCGGATCACGGAGTTGCTCGCAGATTTCATGGCTGCTTTTGCCAAACCAGTCTGCTTCAACAGGCGCGAGTCGCCACGCCATGTCAACTCTGGGTGCTGCATGGTTAGTGTCTTGTGTATGTTCGCTGGTGCTATGGCAGGTTTGGCAGGCTACCGTTTCAACCCCCATACGGCTGGCACCGGCACGGATATTCATACCGTGCGGACGGGTTTTACCGTAGCTTGGGCCGGACCACATCGGACGGTCGGATTCACCCGTGTGGCAGTTGGAGCAACGCGGGTGACTGGCGACTTCATAAACCCGTGCCCACGCCTGCAGCCCCTGTGCTTGCGTTACGCTGCCTTGTGCCGGAGGATTGATTTCTACATTGCTGTCCGCGGCAAATGATGGTGCTGATAAAGCAACAATAGCCAGTGCAAGTAAAGAATGTTTCATGCGATCGCTTCCTTACACAAAGTCGATATGTTTGTTTAGTGGAAGCTCACGGATGCGTTGTCCGGTGGCGGCAAAAATTGCGTTCGCCAGAGCTGGTGCTGTGACTGGTACCGGTGGTTCACCGATGCCACGAACCTTGTGGCCGTTTTCCAATCCCCTGACCATGATATTTGGACATTGATAGATACGCATGCCTTCGTGTGCATGATAGTTTGATTGCTGTGCTTTACCATCAGCGTAAGTGATCTCGCAATTCATCGCGTGCCCGAGGCCCCACACCACACCGCCCTGAACCAGGTTTTCAAAGTTAACCGGGTCTATGACTGTACCCACATCGGCGGCGATCCAGACATTTTCAACGCGTATCCCGCTATCGGTGTTTTCTACCTCTACCACTGCCGCTGTGGGCACCCCGAAGCTCTCAACAAAAGCCACACCTTTGGCTTTGTTTGCAGCGGATTCGCCACCCCACGAAGACATTTCAGCAACCGCTTCCAGTACTTTGCGAGATACACCATGTTCCATTAACCGGATGCGTTCGTTCATCGGGTCGGCACCGGCGGCGTGTATTAATTCGTCGAGAAAACTGTCGAAGAAAAAGCCGGCACCCGGCGCACCGACTGCCCGCCATGAGGAGACCGGTGCGAGTTCCGGCGTGCGATAGGCACGCATGCGAAAGTGTTCAAGGTTATAGGGATTGTTCCATGCACCGGTCGAGATTTGTGCGTCAGGACCGGGCACCGATATACCGGCACGCCCCATCTGTGAGTTCACCGGCGAAACAGACGCAATGCTTAGATCTATGGCGTGCACCTGGCCATCTTTAACTACGCCTTGTCCCTGTGCGGCGGCAATGTGCCGCGGGAAATCGTGGGCGAAATCTTCCTCTCGCGAGTAAGTCATTTTGATCGGCGTACCGCGCAGCTGGTTGGCAATCTCTGCTGCCTGTTTCACGTGTTCAAACTCCAGTCTGTGGCCGAAGCTGCCCCCGATATATTGATTATGTAACGTGACCTGATCCGGCTGGTGTCCGGTAACAGCGGCAACCTGCTGCTGCAGCATGCGGGGCAATTGATGCCCGGTCCAGACTTCAACTTCATTGTCGGTGACTTTAACAATGGCGTTAAGCGGTTCCAGTGGCTGGTGCGCCACATATGGCGATCGATATTCCGCGGCAATAATACTCGCGTCTGCCATAGCAATGTTCACATCACCGTCATCACGCCAGACTTTATCGAGACGCTGCCGGGTAAATGACGATTCGATTTCCTGCCAATGGTCAACCTGCTCAGCCGGGTAAGGTGCCTCGCCCCAGTTAACGTCAATCGCATTGGCGGCCTGAATTGCGTACCAGGTGTTGCTTGCAATAACGGCAACACCATTGGTGATTTCTACCACCTGTTTTACACCCGGCATACCCTCAGCTTTTGATGCATCAAAGCTATTGATTGATCCACCCTGACGCGGATTAACCTTGACGGTGGCGTGAAGCATTCCTTCTACTGTTAAGTCTATACCGTAGGGCAGGGTACCGGTGGCTTTGCCGGGCATATCGAGCCGCGGCATGGGCTTGCCAATGAGCTTCCATTCATCAGGTGATCGCAGAGTGACGTTTTCTGCCGGTGCAATATTGGCAGCATCAGCAGCGAGCTCTGTGTATTTGACGGTGCTGCCATCAGGAAGAATGACTGCACCATTTTCGGTTTTCAGTTCACTGACGTCTGTGCCTGTTCGGTTAGCGGCTGCGAGCTTTAAGGTTTCCCGAGCGGTGGCACCTGCCAGGCGCAGCTTGTCAAAACTGTCAGGCATAGATGAAGAGCCACCGGTGCCTTGCATACCCATGAGTTTTAGCGCTCCGGCCATTACACTTCGCATGGTTTCGGCAGCCGCGCTTTCATCGGTTGCCATAAAGGGCACGCCTTCTTCAGCCATGGCGGTATTCCAATACGCAGCGCTGGGTTTGCCAAAACTTGTGTCAAAACTGCCCCATTGCAGATCAAGTTCTTCGGCAAGCAGCGCTGCCTGAGCAGATGCCACCCCCTGACCTTTGTCGGCGTGCGGCACTATCAATGTGACTTTTTCATTGTCGATTAATACCCACGGATTAAAGGTGGCAGCACCTTCCGCCAAATCTTCGGATAGCGGGTTATCCGGTGTTTGTTTGACTTTATAGACACCGAAGGCGATGCCACCGGCAATTGCTGCGGAACCAATTAAGAATGAACGTCTTGTGAATGTTGCGAGCTTTCCCATGACTACCCCTCCTGCAGCTTGTCAGATGCAGCGTGTATAGCGGCACGTATGCGCGGGTAGGTACCGCAACGGCACAAATTGCCGGACATCACTGCATCTATCTGATCATCGGTTGGCTTGGGATGCTGAACAAGTAATGCAGCGGCCTGCATGATTTGTCCGGACTGGCAGTAACCACATTGTGCAACTTGCTGTTCCGTCCATGCTGCTTGAACCGCATGCATAGTCTCGGGGTTACCCAGACCTTCTATAGTCGTGATGTTTGCGCCCGCCAGATCTCCAACGGGGCGTTGGCAGGAACGTACTGCCATGCCATCAATATGCACAGTACAGGCACCACATTGTGCGATGCCACAGCCGTATTTGGTGCCGGTGAAACCCAGTTCGTCGCGCAGTACCCAGAGTAACGGCATTTCGGGTGCTACATCGACACTATGCGTGTTGCCATTAATATTGAGTTCGATCATGCAACGTTCCTTTAAAAATATTATTCGTTGTAT
>CALLLY010000083.1 GCA_938008205.1 uncultured Granulosicoccaceae bacterium | reverse complement strand
AGTCACTACTGCCGAATCAGGCTTTCCGCCGTAGCGGATATGCACAACAACGACAAGTAGCTATCTCCCGGGGTTTCGAATTAGGCTCAAGGGAATAACGGGCCTGCTAACGAACACCGCAGAGAACATCCTAACCGGGAGTTGTCCGCAGCAGCGAACAACGAAAATTTTGGCGTTTACAAACTCGCCGAATTGCCTGAGTTTGCAGAAGGTTCGCCGTGGCCTTCTTTACTATTACTGTCTTTATCCAAAACCCGATCAATTCTCGAGTTCATGTCAATGATGCTATGCGACACAGAGCTCAGGATATCACCGGTTTTTTCTGCATCCTGCAGTTCGTTGGCCAGATTTAACGCAGTAAGTACGGCCGCCTTTTCTGTGCTTATGCTACTGCTTTTAGCCTGTCGCATGCGATTGTCAACGTCACCGGCTGCCTGTATCAGGCGCTGTTTTTCGTCGGGCCCGCATTGAATCTGATACTCCTTGTTCATAATATAAACTTTTACAGAGACTTTATCTGCAGGCATCAGGCTGTTTCCAATGATTTAAGACGGGTGACGATCGCTTCAACGCGTGTTCGTGCCAGCTCGTTTTTCTCAATGAGTCTGGAACGTTCTTCAACCAGATTGAGTTGTTGAGCGCGCAGAGATTCGTTTTCAACTTTCAGCCGGTCTGCCATGTCGATGAGTTCCGTCAGCTTATGTTCAAACGCTGAAAGTTGCTCTCGCAAATATTTTGGATCTTCATCCATTGTTGGATTGTCGTTACGCATTAGCCCTGGATATGCCTCAGGATTCTGGTTGCACCGGCACCCTCCATGGTAATGCAGAGCTTACACGGTATCATGAACAATAGTTAACCTTCAGTACCGATAACGGTAAACTCGCCGAAAGTATGAGCCCGAGTGACCCAATGTCCACAATTCACCCTGTTTCTTCAATTACATAGGCAATTCAAGATGGCCCTGCCTGATTTCTCAGTAGTAAACGATGCTCTGTCTTCGGGCGGATCTGTGGTGCGTGCCGCGGAATGCCATGGCGTACTTTGCGGCATCCTTTGCACTTCCGGTTCCACCGATATGCAGGGCTGGGTCCGTCACCTTTTCGCATCGCGCGATGACTCCGCCGACATTTCCGCCGATGCGTTAAAAATATTACACGACGTTCACCAGGGTACCCTTGCAGAGATCAATCATGAAACTCTTGATTTTTCTTTGTTGCTGCCGGAACAGGAGAGCGCACTCGACGATCGAATGCTGGCTTTGTCCGATTGGTGCAGTGGTTTCAGTCTCGGTTTGTCGATGGGTGGTTTGCAGGACAGAATGCTCAGCAACGACGACGTCCGGGAGTTTATTCAGGATGTTCAATACATTGCCGAAGCGTGTGTGAAACCGGAAACCGACAGCGATGAGACTACCGAACAATCGTTGGTGGAAATCGAAGAGTACGTTCGCATGGGCGTGCTGCTGCTCAACGAAGAATTGCAGCCTCCGGCCCCAGCGCCCACCATTCACTGATCACTAAACGGATATACATGCAGGACTCAGCCACCATTCGGCGAGAGCGCGCTCGTCGCCGCAAAAATCTTATGCGCGCCATCGGCAAAGACTCTATTGCCATTATTCCCGCTGCTCCAGTTAAGTCGCGCAGCCGCGATACCAGCTACACCTACCGTCAGGACAGCGATTTCTACTATCTGACCGGTTTCAACGAGCCCGAGTCGGTAGCGGTTTTGATCTCCGGTCGCAAGGCGGCTGAGTACATCATTTTCTGTCGCGAGCGCGATGAGTTAATGGAAACCTGGAACGGGCGACGGCTGGGGGTTGATCAGGCGCCTGAAGCGCTCGACGCCGATGATGCTTTCCCGATCGAGGACATCGACGACATTCTTCCTGGTCTGCTTGAAGGTCGCGAGAGAGTGTTTTACTCGATGGGCCGCGAAACGTTGTTTGATAACCGGATTATCGGCTGGATCAACCAATTGAAAGCCAAGTCCGGTGCCGGAGCCAGTGTGCCCAGTGAGTTCGTGTCGCTGGATTTTCATTTGCACGATATGCGTTTGTATAAAAGCCGTGCCGAACTGGCGCAGCTCCGAAAGGCGGCGAAAATCAGCGCCGCCGGACACACTGCGGCGATGAAGCGATGTGCGCCCGGTTGCATGGAGTATGAGCTCGAAGCCGAGCTAATCGGCACGTACCGATCCGCCGGTGCACAGCATTCCTTCGAGCCTATCGTCGGTGGTGGTGCCAACGGTTGTATTCTTCATTACACCGAAAACGATATGGAACTGCACGACGGCGACATGGTACTGATCGACTCCGGTGCGGAGTGGCAGGGTTACGCCGGAGACATCTCCAGATCATTTCCGGTGAACGGAAAATTTAGCGAAGCACAGCGTGAGATCTATCAAATTGTGCTCGATGCGAATTTGGCGGCGATAGAAAAGACAGTGGTCGGTAACAACTGGAACGATCCGCATGAAGCTGCCGTGCGGGTAATCACCAAAGGCCTAAGCAAGCTTGGTATTTTAAAGGGTGATTTGCGAAAGTTACTTAAAGAAGAAGAGTATCGTCGATACTTCATGCACCGTACCGGTCATTGGCTGGGGCTGGATGTGCACGATGTAGGCGACTATAAAGTCGATGACAAATGGCGCCAGCTTGAACCGGGGATGGTTCTAACCATCGAACCCGGTTTATACCTGCCGGACACTTCCGATGTGCCGAAGCGCTATAGAAACATTGGTATTCGTATTGAAGATAATGTCATTGTCACCGATGACGGACCCGAAATTATTACCTCTGCTGTGCCGAAAGAGATTGCCGAAATCGAAGCAATAATGTCGGAAGGTTAGCCTGGATCACTCATGAGGCGACAAGCGAAGGTTAGTGAATATTTATGGTTGTAGTTTCAAATCACCAATTGAGCATGAATATCAACCTGGCAGTGTGTCTATTCGACACCAGACACCAATATCGCGTCACATCTCGCCCGATCCTGCTCGGCACGTGGCGAGACACGTTTCTCGCACGATCAGGCGACCTGTTTAGCGCTATTGCCGCTGGATGCCGAATCCTCATGAATAATCCAGGCTAATGAACAGTTCACCGAGGTCTGCGGTAGTTGCAGGAGCAGGAATTGTTGGACGGGTGCAGGCTTTGCTGCTGGCAAAGGCCGGATTCAAGGTCACTCTGGTGGATGCGGCTGATAGCACTGGAGTCTCTATGGTTTCAGACGATTCGTTGTCGGTCCGCAGTGTTGCGTTGTCTTACCGGTCGCAGCAGTTGCTTGGATCAGCCGGTCTCTGGGATAACTCTATTGGTTGTCCGATTACATCGGTTTTAGTAAATGAAAAGGGGCGCTTCGGATCGGTTACATTCCAAGCTGCCGAGTTTTCCGTGGCTGCATTGGGTTATGTCGTTAAAAACCATTTACTGGAGCAGCATTTAAAAAACAAAATTTATGCACAGCCAGCCATTGAAGTTGTGCAGCCGGGCAGCGTTGTCGTTAAGCATTCCGATGAACACCGGGTCAGCTTAACCATCAACACCGCTCAGCAATCGACCCAACATGAAGCGCACTTGCTGGTCGCAGCCGATGGCACCCGTTCGTCGCTGCGGGAGCAACTTGGTATTGAGGTGAAAACCACCGACTATGATCAGCTTGCTGTCGTTGCCAATGTGATCTGTCAGCGGGATCATGGCAATTCGGCTTTTGAACGTTTTACTGAATCAGGGCCGCTGGCGCTATTGCCGTTGGGCAAACAACAAATGGCTATGGTGTACACCGTAGACGCCAGCCGTGAAGAAGAAGTCAAAGCACTTTCTGATCAACAGTTACTCGATGAAATTCAACACCGCTTCGGTGGACGGCTGGGCCGATTTCAGGCTGTTGGACGGCGGGCCTTGTTGCCGTTGACGCTGGTGCGTTGTGAAAATCAATTCAGCGGATGCGGTGTACTGATTGGTAATTCAGCCAGAACGTTGCATCCGGTGGCGGGGCAGGGTCTGAACCTCGCCCTGCGAGACGCGTTTGGATTGGTTGGCATGTTGTCACACGAGCCTAACGTGGCTTCCGCGCTGTCTGGTTTTGTTTCGGCACGCCGATCAGACCAGCAATTTGTGCTGCGCCAGACAGATGCGCTTGCAAGAGTGTTTCGCAAACATCCCTGGCCGATCTCAGCGTCGCTGGGTGTGGCGCGCCAGTCGTCAATCTTGCTGCTCGATACCATTGCACCACTACGCGAAAAATTCGGCCGTAGAAACGCTGGAATGGGCATTTCGCTGCCTTCTGCCGGGCATTGAAAGCGAACTGAACCACAGGAATCTGGTATTCTGAGGAGCGCGGCGGCACTCTAATCAACTGGCGTCGAAGTTGTTGAATATCCCTGATAGGTCAGGTTGGATTCATGGGATTTCAGGCTGGATTTCTCACTCGTGCGCACCTTTGCGGAAATCGCATGGAATCATGACACGATAGTCACCTTTGCGGTCATCGTGACGCTTGAATTCTGGTATTTTGTCCTGACATATCGCAGTTCGTAGCAGATTTGCTACTCATCCATGGAAACGGTTATGAAATACGCCGCCAACTCTGCTGATGTTAATGAAGCCGAGTTCTTACCTGCTCGTCAGGGCACTCACACAGCGCCGGATGTCTCCGGACTATTCCCTGATGGCGTTCTTACGCTGGTTGAACATCGCGACAGCTGGCCATCCGAGCTCACGCCTGCCGAACAGGTACAGTTGGGTGATGTGTGTGGCAAACGCCTGGCTGAGTTCGCCGCCGGACGAGATCAGGCCAGACGCCTTATCGCCACCATAACCGGCACCGCCGAACCATTGCTGGTGGGTGATTACCGACAACCACTGTGGCCGAAAGGAGTTATTGGCAGTATCAGTCACAGCGACGATTACTGTGCGGTTGCGGTGGCCTCAACCGATCTGATTACCGATCTGGGAATCGACGTAGAAACACGTGAAGCGCTTAATCCTGAAGTCGAAGACATCGTGCTTACCGAAGCGGAAATGGCTGCGACCGAATCGTTGGAAGCATGGGTTAGAAAACTGATATTTTCGATCAAAGAGTCAAACTACAAATGCTGCTATCACATGGTTAAAGCGTTTATCGACTTTAAGCAGTGTGAAGTTGTTCTCGATATGTCGCAGCAGTCGCACCGCTCAACCATCGTTTGTAACAACAACCTGGGCAAAGAACTGAATATTCATGTCGAAGGAAAGTGGATGGTGGAGTCCGGGCATATTTTTACATCCGCCGTGATTGCTTAAGATTCGACGCAACCGCAAAAATATCCGAAAAACCTGTCAAGTAATTTAAGCCAGCGCCGTCGACTATCCATGGTGTGAGAAATTTGGCATTTCAATCGCCTAATCTTCTATTGTAAAAAGGCATCGCCGGGTTCGGCGAAATTGTTGTTCATGAGTCAAAGCGTTCGGGGTATCTCACCGGATATTGAAAATCTGCTGAGAGCGTACAATCTGCTGGTTGCAACACGTGATGATCAACGCGCGCTAATCGGTGTGGTATCGCGCCAGTGGCTGAAAAGCGAAAGCGAGCAGCTCATTAATATTGCCGATTTACCTGCCGGTGTGCTGCGTACAGTACGCGGACGACAGATTGTTTGTGATGCCCTGACCCCCGACTTCGATGCCAATGCTGAAAGCCTGCCTTTCGATTCGCAATGGCAGCAATTACAGACAAGCGGTAAGTCCATTAGCAGTAACTGCCTGGCCAAACTTGAACCCAGTATTGCAGCCGAAGTGTTGTTAGGTGCCATGCTTTATGGTGTGCAGAAATATGGTAATCGCCGGCGTGGCGCTTCAGCGGTGGATAACAATCTGATTATCGCAGCGATGATCAGGGACACCATTGGTTGTACCGACAGATACTCTGCTGTGTTGCCCGGTAATCGTACGACGGTGGACCATCATATTATCAAAGCGCTGTTCGGTCAGGACGTTGCCAGGCATCTATTGGAACTGAATAGTGCCTACGATAAATTTCTCGGTGCGTATCTGGCCGGTCAGTGCCAGCAGCTAAAACTGTCGCGTGCGCATGCCAATGTTATTGCTGCTATAGAAGCCAGTCAGTTGCGACTGGTGGCAAGGGCGGCCGGCGATGAAGTGCTGAGCAACCTTGATGAAGACAAACGTGCAGAGCTTGCCAGTCACGGTATAGATTGCAGTGGAGATTTTCCCGAGAGGCCTTACTTAAGTGTCTATTACCATCGCACCAAAGCAGCGCTGAGTATTCACGGAGTTGACTATGGTGCTCTGGCCGAACCCATTGAACACACATTAATGATGGCGGTCAGTGATGTGCTCGAAGATGCTCGCAAGAAGAGACGTCTGGTCGGCAGATACGGTAAAGCAGTACAGGATGTTCACAACAACCTGCCACTGGTTGAGTTGTTTAACGCGGCAGACAATTATAACTCGCTGGGCACAATTCATCTGGCGGCGCTGGAAATGATGCAATACCTGGAAAAAGGTCGTCGCAAGTCTGCCGGAACCATGATTGGACACTCACTGCGTATAGCCGCCGTTGCTGAACAGATCTTTGGTCCGGCGCTTGAACCCTCGGTGGCAACTGTCGCTATACTGCATGACGTCGTCGAAGACGGATCACGGCCGGTGGCCGGATATGATCAATCCCTGAACAAAATAAAAAACCGCTTCGGCGGACCTTTGGCGGCAATGGTTTCTGAACTGACTGATGCTGAATCAAGCGTCGCTGCAGCAGAAAAAGCGCGTGCAACACTGGACTGTGATCAACTGATCCTGCCGCAGCAGCAGTACAACTTTGATCGTTTCACTGAAATGACATTGCAGGCCACTGCTACCTACGAGCCATACACCTTATGTGGCATTGTGACCAAGCTAATCGATACGGCCATCAGTGAAGAGGAGGGGATTCGCGATCCGGATGTGATGAATGGATGGTGGAAACATAGTGGTGTCAGGATCTATTGGTCATGCCACGTGCGTGGCAAAGTCGTGCGGCCACTGCTGGTGAAACTTGTTCGTGAAATTGAAAAGCATCAGGTGGCTTATGAATTGTCTGCTGCGAATTACTCTCTGCTGTCCGAGGGCCTGCCTGCAGACCTTATAGAGTCATTGCGTCGTCTGGTGTCCTACTCGATACAATCATCAGACAGATACGCAGTACAGAATCTGGCTATTTTAGCTGATGAGTACCAGTTAACCTGCGCTGAGCGCAGCCGCCTGATTGCCGAATTTTTTGAGGCAGATATCGATCAGGATCGCTTCCTCGATGAAACCATCAATGCTCTGCTGCACGATTCCAAGCTGCAGCAACGAATCGATGGCGGGGATGTTCCGTCACGCTGCTACGTCACGTTGTACAGCAAAGACAACGACAACAATCCTGAATTTAATCCGGCTACCTTGCTCGAATATCGAGCTGCCGCATTGCAACGTCAGGAACTGTCCAGGCGTTTAGCACTTGCCGAAGTGTCGCTCACCGGGGTTAGCTATCCGGTAGATGAGATCATTTCGCTCTACGATCTGCGCAAGGCAGCCTAATCGTCAGGCCATCGGGATTGCGCATTTTGTTTGTTTATTTTAGGCGGCTAATATCCCGCTGGTAAGGGGAATATTGTCAAAACCGGCATGCCTGATGCCCGGGACAGTTGCGAATCATGCAATTAGCAGCTATTGCTGTATCATAGGCAGGCTGGGCAGTTGCGGCTGTTCGTTTCGCAAACTTTAATCCAAATCCCGATAAATCGACCCATGCAAGAAGTCTACGACAACAGTGCGGTAGAAAAATCTGCGCAAGCCTACTGGAACGACAATCGTTGTTTCGAGGTGACCGAGGATCCGTCTCGCGAGAAGTACTATTGCCTTTCCATGTTCCCGTATCCAAGTGGCAAGCTACACATGGGGCATGTGCGTAACTACAGCATTGGAGATGTCATTTCGCGATTCCAGCGCATGCTCGGCAAAAACGTATTGCAACCGATGGGTTGGGATGCATTCGGGCTGCCGGCTGAAAATGCCGCCATAAAAAACCAGGTGCCCGCGGCTGCGTGGACCTATGAAAATATCACTTACATGAAAGAGCAGCTGCAGAGTCTCGGCTTTGCCTATGACTGGTCTCGTGAGCTTGCAACCTGTACGCCGCAATACTATCGATGGGAACAATGGTTTTTCACCAAGCTGATTGAAAAAGGCCTGGCTTATAAAAAGATGGCCGTGGTCAACTGGGACCCGGAAGAGCAAACGGTTCTGGCCAACGAGCAGGTGGTCGATGGTCGTGGCTGGCGTTCTGGTGCACTGGTTGAACGACGCGAGATTCCACAGTGGTTTATTCGCATTACTGCCTATGCTGAAGAATTGTTAAACGATATCGACAAGCTTGATGGCTGGCCGGACTCAGTGCGCACCATGCAGCGAAACTGGATTGGTCGTTCTGAAGGACTGGAATTCGAATTTGATGTGGAAGACGGCAGCAAGCTGGCTGTTTACACAACCAGACCTGACACTATTTACGGGGTGACCTACGCGGCGGTTGCCGCAGAGCATCCGCTTGCGAAAAAAATCGCTGAAGACAACGCAGACATCACGGCGTTTCTGGAAGAATGCAAACGAACCGATACCTCTGAAGCCAATATGGAAACCATGGAAAAGAAAGGGATGCCACTGGGCATTCATCTTATCCATCCGTTAACCGGTGACAAAGTTGAAGTGTGGGTCGCTAACTTTGTATTAATGGGTTACGGCACTGGTGCTGTCATGGCAGTGCCGGCGCATGATCAACGCGACTGGGAATTCGCAGAAAAGTATGGCATCGAAAAACGCGTTGTCATATGTACCAAAGATGATCAGCCGGCAGACATTTCCGAAGGGGCTATGGTCGCGCACGGTAAGTTGTGCAACTCACAGGAGTTCGACGGTCTGACTTTTGAGCAGGCAATCGATGGAATTTGCAGCAAGTTCGAAGCGGACAATATCGGTCGGCGTAAAATAAACTATCGATTGCGTGACTGGGGCGTTTCCCGTCAGCGCTACTGGGGTTGTCCGATTCCGGTTGTTTACGATAAAGACGGTGAAATGCAGCCTGTACCGGAGCAGGATCTGCCAGTGGTATTGCCGGAAGACGTTGAATTTGCCGGTGTTAACTCGCCGATCAAATCAGATCCTGAATTTTATGAAACCACTTTTCCCGGTACTGACCAGCCTGGAACCCGTGAAACAGATACTTTCGACACGTTTTTTGAATCGTCGTGGTACTACGCCCGATACTGCTGTTCAGACGCTTCCAACACCATGCTCGATGAGAGAGCGAATTACTGGTTGCCGGTCGATCAGTATATTGGTGGTATAGAACACGCGGTACTGCATCTGTTGTATGCGCGCTTTTTCCACAAACTAATGCGTGATGTCGGTCTGGTCACCTCGGATGAGCCTTTTACCCGACTACTCACGCAGGGCATGGTGGTCGCAGAAACCTACTTCACTGAAGATGAACGCGGCCGCAAGGAATATGTTTCACCCGCTGACGTCGATGTTCAAAAAGACGATAAAGGTAAAGTAATCTCTGCGTCCAGAACCGCTGATGGCATGACTGTCAATGTCGGCGGCATGGAAAAGATGTCCAAGTCCAAAGGCAACGGTGTCGACCCGCAAGCGCTGATCGATCAGTACGGTGCAGACACAGTTCGGTTCTTCTCCATGTTTGCATCTCCGCCGGATCAGTCGCTGGAATGGAGTGATGCAGGCGTTGAAGGCGCTAATCGTTTTATTCGTCGTTTATGGAAAACCGTTCACACCCATGTATCTGCAAACGCACAAAGCGCTGACACGACTGAGTTATCTGCACGTGCTGAAGGATTTAATGAAACGCAGTTAGGCTTGCGACGTAAAACACACGAGACGATCAAAAAAGTCACTGACGACATGCACCGTCGCTACACCTTTAACACGGCATTGGCGGCGATAATGGAACTTCTTAACGAAGTGAACCGGTTCGAAGCGAAATCAGATGATGATCGCGCTATTGTTGCCGAAACGCTTGAATCTGCGTTATTGATGTTGTCACCGGTGATCCCCCATGTGTGTCACTCGCTGTGGCAATCATTAGGTAAATCCAGCGCAATGGTTGATGAAAACTGGCCGGTACTCGATGAATCTGCGCTGGTGCGCAGCGAGATAGAGCTGGTGGTTCAGGTGAACGGAAAGTTGCGTAGTAAAATCACCGTGGCAAGTGGAACCTCGCGCGCGGAATGTGAATCCCGGGCGCTGGCAGATGAACACGTATTGCGACACACCGATGGTAAAACTGTACGCAAAGTAATTGTCGTTCCTGAAAAACTGGTCAACATAGTAGCGTCATGAATAGTCGACGCTTACTTATATTAATGCTGATTACAGCCATAAGTGGCTGTGGTTTCAGCATGCGGGGCAGCCAGCAATTCGGCAGTGAGCTGGTTGGTCAGCTGTATCTGGTCGAGGAGGGTGCGGTAAGTGTGTTGCAGCCATTGCGAAATGCACTCACCGCACAGCAGGTGCGCTTTGCGGCATTCCGTGAAGACGCTGATACTGTTGTTGTGCTGAGCGATGAAGTTATTTCACGCCGGGTAGCGTCTGTGAGTGGTTCCGGCAAAGTCAGTGAGTACGAATTGCTGCACTCGGTTGGCCTTCGTACGCTGCGTGCAGTCGATGGTGTGAAAGCCGGAGCGCTTGAACCATCGGCAGCCAGCCAGTCAAAGCTGCAAACTGTATCAGTAGCCCGTGACTACACCTACGATGAAACCGATGTGCTCGCCAAGGACGACGAG
>CALLLY010000082.1 GCA_938008205.1 uncultured Granulosicoccaceae bacterium | reverse complement strand
TACCATCGACATAATAAACAGGAAAGGCAGAATGGAAGCGAGTAACTGACCGTTCTGCCCTTCAGCAGACACATCATTCTGAACAATGTTAATACTATCGAATACCAAAGGATCGATACCACGATGCTGCAATCGAAGGTTGTTCAGTGTTTGCTCGTAAACATTCAATACAGCAGCAATACGCCTTGCTGCTTTGGTTGAGTCTTTGTCGGCGTTATTCACATGTAGCGTGAGTGGCGCCGGTGTTCCTGATCTCAGGCCTTGCGAAAATTCATCGGTGATTTCCAGTGCAACCGGTATCTCACCTGCACGAACTCGTTTCTCTACCCCGTCAGAGGCGGCCACCGCATCGATATTATTACTGTACAAAAACTCCATCAGTGTGGGCGCTTTGTCTGCGTTTACCACACTCAGCGTCGTTACCGCATCAAAATCGATAGACAGTTGCTTGAAGCTCGCAACCAGTGAACCGCCGATCAGCAATGGCAGCAATACCGGGCCGAATAACAACGCATAGAAAACAGTTTGTCGATCACGCAAATTATCAACAATCTCTTTGAACATAATGGTGAACAGACTCACTCCTCACCCCCGGCGGCAAGCGACTGTGTCGCCTCTACAAAGGCATCTTCCAGATCACTCTGACTGGTGCGTTGCAATATGCCTTTCAGGGTATCCTGCATTGCCACCGTGCCATCGGAAATAATCGCAATATGATCACAAAGTGCCGCGACCTCCTGCATGATATGGCTTGAAAACAATACGCAATGTCCCTGTGCAGCCAGCTGCCGGATTATTTCTCTCAAGCCGCGAGTCGCCATAACGTCCAGGCCATTAGTCGGCTCATCAAGCATCAGGGTTTGCGGGCGATGTACCAGTGCCCGTGCCAGCGCTACTTTGGTTTTCTGCCCCTGCGAAAAGCCGTTCGCTCTGCGATCGGCAAACTTCAACATATCTAACTGTTCAATCAATTCACCGGTACGTTGTTGCGCCTGTTTTCCTGGCAGCCCGCATAGTCGCGCATAGTAGTGAATATTTTCGCGAGTGGTGAGCCTTGGATATATACCTGCGTTGTGCGGCATAAACCCCAAATGATTGCGTACCTGAAGCACTTCAGTGACCACATTGTGGCCATCTATCGTGGCATCACCTGACTCGGGTTCTATGAGCGTGGCCAGCATTCTCAGTGTGGTCGACTTACCCGCTCCATTAGGGCCGAGTAATCCGGTAATGCAGCCGTCCATTGCCGTAAAACTCACCGACTTCACCGCAGTGACCCGTTGCTGTGATAGCGGTTTGTTGCGCGACACACCCAGTCGCTTGAATGTTTTGTGAAGCTCCTGTGCGACTATCATGGCAACGGACCATTCGCATCAATAAAAAACGGCAGCGCTCTAAGTCGCTCAAGGCAATCTGTATTCAGTTGCTCAGCATCCGCGGTTTCAATAAACTTTGCCATCAGTACCGGCATACAACCAAAGGGCGCCTGCATATGCCCCTGATCGCGATTCACAATGTGCCGCGCCCGTGACAAGTGCGGCAAGAGTGACTCACCATAGTCCGGCGGAGTAATCGGGTCTGCCTCACCTGACAACACCAGCACCGGCGTATCCGACACCACAGGCGTTTTAAAGTCATTGTCTATAACACCTGCCGGCCAGTGCGTACAGCTTGCGACAAGGGAATCGATGACACCCTCACCCAAATAGGTATCAGCATCATTCGCGTTGCCGGAATCGCTGACAAATGGTTCATCTTCTGTACACACAACCGCATGGTGCATGCCTGTGGCCAGTGAGCTTCCCAATGACTTGGTTTGCAAGGTCGACTGTCGAGCAAGTGGTGCAAAGTTATCGTTAACTATCGCCTCGTGAAGCATTGATGGAAGAATCGACGCGGTTTGTGCACTGTAAGACATCAGACGGATGGTCACTGCAAGATGCTGCCGGGTAAATTCCATTGTCGACATCTTGCCAGTGACAACATCTTCAAAGCCGATAGTACGTGGCTGTTCCTGCAGCGATGCAAGCAGCGCCATCGTTGGCTCGGACAAATTGCCGAACGTTTCAGAACAACCTGCTGTGCTATTGCAACGCTTAAAAATAAGATCAAGCGCTCTTTGTGACAAACGAGCGATATCAGGCCCCAGTGAAACCTCTGGCGGTACCACTGCATCAAGCGTAAGCGTTCTTACAGATTCCGGATAACGCCTGAGATAGTGCAGCGCGACCCGTGTGCCATAAGAGATTCCATATAGATTCCATTGATCAACGTCGAGTTGTTGACGCACATTTTCAAGATCATGGACCGCCATACTGGTAGTGAACCAGTGCGGATCATAGGCAAGTGATTCGCGGCATTGTTTAGACAGTTGTGACGTAATCTCGTCGTCAACATTACGCTCTAACCCGAGAGAATCCGGCGCATCCTCACACACCAGTTTGGCAGACCCGCCGGTGCCACGCTGATCAATCAGTATTACATCGTGGTCGCGCATAATATGGCGAAAAGCAAACGCCACCGATGGAAATGTTTCTATCGCAGATTGTCCGGGACCACCGGCAATCATGGTGAATGCATTTTTATTCGCAGACTGTCTGCGCGCAGCTATGCGAGCGACAGACAGTTCTATAAAATCCGTATTAGTCGAGTCTGCGTCAGTGTTTGCGTTGGGGTCTGCGCTATTATCGGCGCTTTTAAAAGTCGCTGCATTCAGCGGAACGGTTATCGTCGCACACTCCGCAATTACAGCCGCAGCTCCTGAACCAATGGTGCACTCTTCAAACTGTGGCCCTTCAACAGAAGTTGAGTCGGTCCCGTGCGCCACCGCAGTGACGATCAAACACAACACACTCAGCAGCGTGACCCGGAGCGGAGTCACCCGCGATACTGTGGTATCAAGAGGGGTTGATATCAATTTTTTCACAGCGCTAAGGGAGGAAATTCGCCAACATAGCGTGGATCTGCAAAGGCTGAGCCAGCGATTTTTCCGGTTACAGGGAGTGCTGCGAAATCACCACGCCCATACAGCGATACCTTCACATTCAGACGTCAAACACTAGCCGCATACCGAGTTCCCTGCTACGCCAGATGATAGGTTGTCAGCGCCGTCCGGCAGAAAAGCGCGTGACGCTCCGTCTCACTGAGATCGCGGGTAATTTCACTAAACCCGTTATAAATCGTATCGAATGTTGCGCACAAACCATCAACTGGAAAATTAGACGCAAACATACACCGATCCACTCCAAACAATTCAATGGTATCTAACACAATTTGCCTGTTTGCATCGGCAGTCCATTGACTCTGCGTGCCGAGACCGGAGATTTTTACTCGTACCTGTTCAACCGCAGACAACGCCTTCATCGCCTTAAACCATCCGTTAAGCCCCGCTTCTGATCGATCCGAAGGTAACCCGGTATGATTAAGTATGA
>CALLLY010000081.1 GCA_938008205.1 uncultured Granulosicoccaceae bacterium | reverse complement strand
CAGTGATCTTATACACATCCGGCACTACCGGGCTTCCGAAAGGGGCAATGCTCACGAATCTGAATATCGTACATTCGACCATGCATTTTGAACTCTGCATGGAAATGACAAGTGCCGAGCGATCCTTGCTGGCAGTGCCCGCATCGCATGTCACCGGCCTGGTCGCGATACTGGCAACCATGCTGCGGGTAGCCGGATGCAGTGTGATGATGAGCCACTATGACGCTGAGGAATTTCTGATCACTGCAGATAGAGAGAAAATCACTCAAACGCTAATCGTTCCAGCTATGTACAACCTGTTCCTGCTGCGCTGCAATACTGCGGAATACGATTTATCTCACTGGCGAATAGGCGGCTACGGCGGCGCGCCCATGCCGCAGCCAACCATAGAAAAACTGTCAAAGCAGTTACCAAACCTGATACTCATCAACGCCTACGGATCCACCGAAGCAACCTCACCGGCAACCATGCTGCCGCCTGGCACCGGCACAACAAGATCAGACAGCGTCGGTATCGCGCTTCCTTGTGCAGATATCAGAGTCGTCAATGAGCACGGACAAGACGTGGCCGACGGAGAACACGGTGAGCTATGGATCGGCGGGCCGATGATGATACCCGGATACTGGGAAAATCCACAGAAAACTCACGAGGAATTTCACAACGGCTACTGGAAAAGCGGTGATATCGGTTCACGTGATAAGCATGGATTCTTTCAGCTTCACGATCGCAGCAAAGATATGATTATTCGCGGCGGATATAACATTTACAGCGCAGAGCTTGAAAATATCATCACTGCCATTGACGGCATTATTGAATGCGCCGCAATCGGCCGCCGCGACCCGGTACTGGGTGAAAAAACCGAAATAGTTGTACACGCCGATAAAGCCAAAGTCACAGCTGAACAGATCAGACAACACTGTGCAGAAAAACTGGCCGACTACAAAGTACCGGATTTCATCACTTTTACCGCTGATCCCCTACCCCGAAATGCCAATGGCAAGATCATTAAAAGAGCGCTGCGCGAGCCTGACGTTTCCACAAAAGTATAATTGCAGTATCTGTTCTGTTAGTTACACCGAAAGTAGTCGACCCTTTGTAATGGGAGAATTATTTCTAATGCCCCATAGTGGTTTCCAGCATAATTCTCCATGCATTCATTTTTAACCAGACATCATACCCTGCCCAGTCTTTGTACTTGGGCAGTTCAAGATTTTCGATGACTTTCATCGGATTACCGACAGCCTTTAATTGAGTATTGATTTCGTTTTGTAAATCCAGAACAAACTGACGCTGCGCATTCAGGGAAGAGCGTGGACCAACGGCATCCTTATGACCAAACATGATCTGATCAAACTCCAGCGCTTCTATTTTATCCAGTGACGCCAGCCAGCCTCTTGGGGTGAAGTCCGGCATGTACGCAAAGCCAACTCGTTCAGGGACAATAAGATCAACAACAAAGACGGCATTTTCTGACGGGAAGCGAAACACAGTCATACCCAAGCCGTGGCTCGGCCCAAAGTGATGAAGTTCGATCTGCTTGCCACCGACTGTCAGATCATGGCGTTCCCCGTCCCAGGTTTGATCCGGCACCAGTACCTCCGGGTTCAGGTTCGGATGAATAGATAGCCAGTCACCAATCTGCCGATGTGCCAATATGGTAGCTCCGTCGTCTTTAAATACCTGACCGCCACCGATATGATCCCAGTGATTGTGGCTGTACAACAAATGACTGACCGGCAGATCTGTTACGGAGGCAATGGCGGCTTTCATATTTCGGGCAACTGTTGAATTGATCGGATCAATAACAACAACACTTTCATCAGTCACTAAAAATACCCCGTACGCCATACCGGGGCCGAAAACATACAGTCCCGGTGCGACCTCTACAAGTTGATTTCCGGGTGCAACTGCACTGTTATCTTCATTGGTGGAGACCACAGCAGAGAAACCAATTGAAGCGAAAAGGCCACTGAGCAGAAAAGTTACCGCTAACAGGACTTTTTTGGTATTGCGTGTCATTGAATTTTTCCTGGCTGACTAAAGAATACAATGACAGCAGCATACTCGGGTACGATTCGATCGATTAGCGGTCACAATTGATTATCACTGTTCTATTTTCTCTAACTATCAGAATTTACAAAGTGACTATAAAAATATTTCCTGCGATAAGCCTTTGCTTAATCGTTACTATCCAGTGTGACCATCTTTAACCAGGCGCGGATTTCTTGTAATTCCGACTTCCCTGATCATGAACATCGCCTCAAATTTAATATTGATATTCGATTATTTCGGGGTTTAGTGACTGTTTAGTGAAGAGAAACTACTCCGAATTAGTTGTGGTTATTTTGTTGATTTGCATTATTTCCACTTGGCTATTTTCATTTCCGTGCCAGGGCATTATTGAAATGGTATTTCCAGGATGGACAGATCAAACCCAGTGCGTGACTACCGGGCATTCTGACCTTATGTGGAGTTTTCAGAATCGAAGTGATATTGGTGCAGTTGCAATGGGTGCGCTTTTAGGTATAGCGCTTGTGGCTTGGGGAGCCGTCTGTATTGTTAGTAAGCTTGTTAACTGCATGAGGCATGAAGATGAATAAGCCTGCAGAATTTGGCCAACAACCTGCCACTATGCCGTTCCGGTAAACACAACATTTTGAATAGGTTCACCGTTCATAGCATGGCGCACGTTATCAGCCACTACCTGCCAGCGTCTTTGCAATAGCTGCTCTGTCCAGCAGCATTCGTGAGCACTGAGGAGTACGTTATCAAGTGATTCGAATGGCAGGTTACTGGGCCATACTTCTGCTTCACCCGGTTGGTTGTAGTTGTACCAGACATCGATAATCGCACCTCCGATCTTTTTCGATTTAAGCGCGTTATACAACGCCTGCTCTTCCACAACACCACCGCGGGACACATTGATCAGAACCGCGTCGCTTTTCATCAATGCCAACGTTTCTTCGTTAATCAGGTTGGCGGTGTCGTCGTTGAGATCACAGGCAATTAATACAAAATCACTCTGTGCCAACAGCTCGGGAAGTTGAGACTCATTGCCAAGCCAGTCTAGCTCAGGTGGCGTTGGCATCTCTGTTCGACGCGTACCCAGGGTTCGAACACCAAAGACCTTTGCCCGCTTTGCGACTTCTTCACCAATGTGTCCATACCCGACAATACCAAGGGTTGTACCGCGGACCTCCCGATGAAAAATACCGCCACCGGGGAACAGCCCGCCCCAGCCGGTATCACGAAACCTTTGATCCAGTTTTCGCAGTCCGATTTGCCACTCCAGCATGCCCAATAACACATATTCGGCAATAGACGATTCGTGTTCATAGCAATTGGCAACGGGCACACCGGCAGGCATGCGATCCGGTGAGGTAAAGTTGTAGCCGGTCCAGGGTATCTGGAACAACCTGAGTTGCTCTGCCGGGGGCCATTTCTCAACCGGAATGTTGCCACCCACAATAACATTGGCTGTAGAAGCCAGCGGCGCGAACTCTTCAGGGCTGTGTTGGGCCGGATCCCAAACCGATACTTTCCACTGCGGATCGGCATAGGGTTGAAAATACTGCAACTGATCAGCGGCAATTCGTCCCTGCAATAACACATGAGCCATGGTATTTTTCTCTTGAGGTTCCCCTAACGGTAAGCTCTATATTACCTGTTAAATAAACCAAAAAGCTCATACCATGGTTGCCAGACCCGACACTACCATCAATGCCACGTTAAGTATCGAGGGAATGTCGTGCGCGTCTTGTGTTGGCCGGGTGGAAAAAGCGCTGTCTGCGGTACCAGGGGTTACTGAAGTCAATGTGAATCTCGCAATGGAATCGGCGAGTTTCAAGACGTCTGATCCCGACAATATCAGGCACTCGGCCGACACCCTCAAATCACTGGGCTATCCGGCTCGAACATCCACGGTCACGCTGACTATTGCATCAATGTCGTGTGCTTCCTGTGTTGGCAGGGTCGATCAGGCGCTGGCCGCAGTGCCGGGAGTAACGTCGGTTAACGTCAATCTTGCCGCAGAGACTGCCACAGTAGAATTTCTGCAGGGCGTGACCAGACACAACGATCTGCTGGCAGCATCTGCCGCTATTGGTTATGAGGCCGAAGTTGCACAAAGCAGGTCCGACCATAACCGGGTCGAACGCAAAGCTACCGAAGCACGCGAGTTTTCTTATCGGGTAGCCCTTGCTGCTGTGCTTACACTACAGGTTTTTATTCTGGAAATGGGCGCGCACCTGTTTCCACCCTTCCACATGCTGATTAAAAATACCATCGGCACGCAGACCTCATGGCTGATCCAGTTTGTACTGTCTAGCCTTGTACTATTCGGACCAGGCCGGCAGTTCTTCACCATCGGTATTCCGGCCCTGCTGAAAAAAGCACCCGACATGAACAGCCTGGTTGCCGTTGGCACCGGGGCAGCATGGAGCTATTCCGTGGTAGCCACTTTTCTGCCCGACCTGTTACCCGACGGTGTACGCGCCGTTTATTTCGAG
>CALLLY010000080.1 GCA_938008205.1 uncultured Granulosicoccaceae bacterium | reverse complement strand
ACAAATCGTTCGGCCAACCATGCTCCAGGTAGCGTATAGATCGCGTGCTGCGATCAACCTTCTCTATTTCGGGTTCAATAATCGACATGAACCTAAAGCAGACCTCTCATGTTTCGCAGCTCGGCAATTAAGTGAAAGCACAGTGGTGCAACGTTCACTTTACTGCTCCAAAAGTCAGTCCGCGTACCAGCTGTTTCTGACAGAACCAGCCTAGAACAACAATCGGTCCGACTGCTGCAGTCGATACGGCAGACAGTCTGCCGAAGAACAAACCTTCGGGTGCACGATTACCTTCTATCAGTTTCGACAGTGTTGCCGCTTCGGTGGTTGTGAGACGCACAGTCCAATAGGCTTCGTTCCAGCAAAATATAAAGCACAACAGCGCGGTTGACGCCACGCCACCCCAGGCTAGTGGGATCAGGATATCCTTGATCTCACCCCAGGTGCTTACACCATCCATTTTTCCTGCTTCAATGATTTCTTTCGGAATTTCTTTGAAGTAGGTAAACAACATCCAGACAACAATGGGCAGATTGATCAGGCACAGCACCACAATCACCAGAAAATGGGTGTCGAAAACGTCCAGAAAATTCTTGGTCAGAAATGTCATCGGATAAAGTACAGCGGCCGCTGGCAGCATTTTGGTCGATAACATCCACACCAGTACGTCTTTGGTATGGCGGCTTGGATTAAACGCCATTGCATAGGCACATGGCACCCCCACTACCAACGCGAACAACGTGGCGAAAGACGCGGTAATGGCCGAGTTAATCGCAAAGCGCCAATAGTCGTAGTTCTCGGTCATGTTGAGATAGTTGTCGAGCGTCGGCTTAAACACAAACAGATGCTCGGGCTTCACGGCATCGGCGTCTGTTTTAAAGCTTGTGAAAACCATCCAGAAAATTGGAAAGAAAAACAGCAAGGCAACCAGCCATGCAAGCACCGGCCAGAAGATGTTGCCGAATCTGGATTGTTGAGCGACTGCAGCCATAGTTAATCCATCAAGCTCTTGCCGACCATGCGCAGCAAAAAGATCGCTACGATGTTCGCCAGTATTACGGCAAAAATGCCAGCGGCGCTCGCGGCACCAATGTTATTCGTGGTGAACTCACCAATAAGATACGGCAGGTTTTTATTGCCGTTACCTCGACTGACGATTTCTATCTCGGCGTAAAGCGATAAGTGAAAAATCGATTGAATCATCACCACGATCGCGATCGGCCGCGCCAGGTGTGGCAATGTCAGGTTGCGAAATCGCGACCATGCATTTGCACCATCAAGAATAGCCGCTTCTTTCTGTTGCTCATCTTCTGACTGCAGCGAAGTCATGAAAATCAGTACGGCAAAAGGCGTCCATTGCCATGTCACCATCATGATAACCGCATAAGCTGAGGTTTGCGTCGCGCGGAAAGAGACTGGTTCAAACTCAGGCCACATCGAAAAAAATGCGCCGAGCACCGGAAAATCCCTAAGTCCGGCAATGATGTTGTTAATGCCTTCTACAGCGAGTCCGTTCAGACCCAGAACCGGGTCGAGGATCATGTTAATCCACAGCACAGCGTTTACCGCAGGCATCACGAAAAACGGTGAAATAAGCAATACGCGAACAATCCCGCGGCCGGGGAAGGATCGATTGACCAGCACAGCGAGAGCCAGCCCTAAAATGACCGTACAAAACAAAATACAGCCAACAATAAACAAACTGTTCTGCACTGCCAGCCAAAAATCTCTGGCGTGGAACAGCACATATTCGTAGTTACCGAATCCGCGCCAGTTACTGATACTTGGCGTGGTCCACTCGGGTCTGCGCGTGTTGTTCAGAACATAGCGAATGAAGGAAAAATACAACGTCATACTCAGCGGTATGAGCATCCACAGCAGCAGGAGTATCACCGCTGGAGTCTGCAATAAACGGGGCAGCCTTCTTTTGGACATGGCTTCTAAATACCCTACAGAGTTAGTGGAGCGCTTATATATAGCCTAAGGCAGGCAAACCGCATTGGCGCAGTGGTACAACTTGGTCAAGGAAGCCCGGTTTTGACAATCGCAACAGGTGCGAAGGGGCTTTTAAAAAAAGGCCCGGCGGATGCCGCCGGGCCTTTGGTTACAACCAGCTTCTACTGTACTTAGTAGTAGCCTGCTTCTCGCATGATTGCATCAGCAGCTGATTGCGCAGCAGCAAGTGCATCATCAACTGATTTTGCGCCAGAAAGTGCCGCTGACATTTCCTGACCAAACGCACTACCAATTTCCTGGAACTCAGGGATAGCAGCGAATTGAACACCAGTGTATGGCTTCAGTTCAGTAGCTTCAGGCGCAGCTGACTCGATAGCAGCCATTTCAGCCGCAGCGAAACCGGCAACAGCCTGGAACTCAGGAAGTGCGTAAGTTGAAGCACGCTGACCAGTTGGTACTGAACCCCAACCGAAGTCAGGATGGTTACCAACAGCCTGGACGTATTCTTTAGAAGTAGCCCATTCGATGAACTTCATAGAAGCTTCAGCGTTTGGTGAACCGGCAGGAACTGCCATTGCCCATGCCCACAACCAGTTAGCGCCGACAGGGTTACCAGCATTTGGAGACTGTGCGTACGCTACACCGTCAACTTCAAGGAAAGAAGCAGCGATAGTCGCATCGATCCACAGGCCACACTTGCCTTCGTTGTACAGAGCGAGGATTTCGTTGAAAGA
>CALLLY010000079.1 GCA_938008205.1 uncultured Granulosicoccaceae bacterium | reverse complement strand
TGATGGATGAGTATGCCGGTGGTGTAACAGTTAACTACATGACCAACGAAAAGCTGCTGAACATCGGGCTTAAGAAGTTAAAGCTGCTTGAAGAAGATCTGGAAAAGGTAGCGGCTGAAAACATCCACGAGCTGCTGCGTGCCTGGGAAATCAAGCATCGCCAGCTGACTTCAGAAGCCGTTATCCAGCACACGTTGTTCCGCAAGGAAACCCGCTGGCCCGGTTACTACTACCGTGGTGATCACTTAAAGCTCGACGATCAGAACTGGCATGTACTTACCGTTTCGCGTCGTGATCCCGAAACTGGTGAATACACCATGGAAAAGGCGCCTTGTTACCACCTGACTGAGGTAGATAAGGATAAGGAAACAGCTGCGGCAGGTTAAAACCTTACGGTAAAGCCGGACATCACCCTCCCGTTTGCGGGAGGGTGATTGTTTCAGCGCCGGAAAGTATTCTCTCCCTCGCTGTTGTGCACAAAAGCACACAAAGCAGCGACATAGATAAAGATTTCAACGTCACCTTCAACAACGCCAAAGGCGGCAACGTCAGGCAAGTCGTAAGGTCATACAGCAAACGTAAAAGCATGCGCCAACCCCCGGCCGCCCATTGCATCAGTTCCCTACACAGAGAATCAAATGAACATAATTGAGCAATCCGACGACGACATTCTAGCGATTGCCCATCCAATGTGGGATGACCTCATCCGTTACTCCAACGAAGGTGAGTACGGCAAATTGATCCGCAACTTTTCCTATGACATGCTGTTTGGACTGAACGAAGTAGAGATCGGCAAACAGTTTGCCAAAAGCGAACTCACTCGCAGCCTTGACCCTAGCTATGATTTTCTGGGCCTGATACGCCGTGGAGAACATGTGACTGTTTTGTACCGGGTTAAAAGTACGAAAAAAGAAGGTGAATGGCTCGGACGCCTGGTGCTTGGCTACAACAAGGAAGAAGAAGTAAAAATTTACGGCGCTTCGATTTTCTAGAACGCTTTTTTGTACAAACCCTGCAAGCTGTGGATGAGTAGCTATGAATGACATGTCGATGGAAGAGCCCGTTCAGGACGGTAAGCTGGTCGAGCTGATGTACAAGGTAATCGACGCTAAAACCAAACTGGTATTAACCGAAGTGGAATATCCCATTGGTTATGTTCACGGTATCAGTGAAATATTAGCCCCGCAGGTTACCGCAGAGATTGAAGGCAAGTTGCCCGGTGATGTGATCGATGTGCCCATCGACTGCAATAAGCTATTCGGTCCTCGTGACGAGTCATTGGTGGTGACTGATCATATCGACAACGTACCCGAGGAATACCGTGAGTTAGGCACTTCGATACTCATGGAGAACGAACAAGGTGGCACGAAAACTTTTATCGTCACCCGCGTTGATGAAAACTCTATCACCATAGACGGTAACAATCCGCTGTGTGGTCGTGAAGTGGTGTTTAAACTGAATATTGTCACAGTACGTGACGCCACCGAAGAAGAACTCGAAACTGGCGGGCCGGTAAATGCTACGCCGGATATTTCCGAGATTGTCGGTAGTGATCAAGTCGTCAAGCCAATCTCTGAATAATGCCACAGCATCTCTACGCAGAAACGCTGTTAGCACCGGGCCTGGGTGTCTCTTTTCAGTGGCGCCATCAAAACAACGGCCGCGACTTGCTCGCGATTATTGATCCGGAATCTCCCGTCTATGCGGCATTGGGCCAGGCAATACAGCGCTTTGAAAATACCGTTTTTGATCTGGAGCTTAACAAGCCTACGCTGATCGAATGGGCTAATTCGCAGGACACACTGCAAGATGCTGCCGACCGGCGTGAACTCCGGCTTGGCGGAGCGCATGTTTTTCAACAGTCCATCGAGCTGTTGCAGGGCATGCAAATGATGACCACCCGAGAAGAAGATCCCGCTGGACTATCAGCCATTCATCACAATATCGGGGATGTTATGGGGCTGATCGGACAGCGCAGTGGCAGTACCCACTTTCTTGAGCAGGCCGCACTGTCTTACGAGCAGGCACTGGAAATACGCACCGAAGACAAAATGCCTTTTGAGTGGGCGCAAACCACCTACAACATGGGCGTAGTCATGCACAATGTGGGTCAGCTGGAAGACGACAACCGCATGCTCAAGCAGGCGCACCAGACCTATACGCAAGCGGCCACAATGATGCCACGCGACACCGCTTCGGAAGACTGGTCAGCCACACTCTGCAGCATAGGTACGGTGCTGTATCAGCTCGGTACACAACGTCGCGGTGCTCGCACGCTAGAGCAATCACTGGTTGCTTTTCGCAATGCACTGGGTGAGCGTACTCAGGATAAAAATCTGGCTGGCTGGGCAATAACACAAAACAATATGGCAGCGGCACTGCAAGGTCTTGGGGAACACGAAGAGGACATCAGCTCACTGGAGGCGTCTATTCCCGCATATGAATCGGTTTTAAAAGCGATTGATGTCGACTCCCTGCCGCTGATTTGGGCAATGGTTTCAGCCAACCGGGCCTCAGCACTGTATGCGCTGGCACAGGAGTCCGACTACCTGGACATGGCCGAAACCGCAGTGGCCGAATTCGAAAAACTCGACAAGCTCTTCGCCGA
>CALLLY010000078.1 GCA_938008205.1 uncultured Granulosicoccaceae bacterium | reverse complement strand
AGAATCTTTCGACTTGCTGGTTGATCGCCAATTCTGGTTCGAACCCGCCATGCAGCGATTGATCACCTTTTGCCGATCACCGGTGTTTAAGAAAAAACTTGAATCGATGCAAGGCTATAAATCGACAGATCTGTTTTCAGTCTGTATGAACTTATAGCTGCTAACTATTTGTTGGCGTTCGGGTAGAACAACTGTTTACCGTGCAGTTTATACCGGGCTATTTGCCGCTGACCTTCTTTCCCGGTAAGCCAGTCGATAAACTGTTGTCCAAGTTCGGCGTTAACGTTTGGACATTTTTCGCGGTTAACCAGAACGACCCCGTATTGATTAAACAGTACATCATCACCTTCGATAAGTACGGTATGCTTTTGCTTGTTTTTAAAGCTGATCCACGTTGCTCTGTCGGTGAGCGTGTATGCGTTCATGCCGACAGTGATGTTAAGCGTTGCACCCATGCCCGATCCTGTTTCGCGGTACCAGCTGCCGCTGTAGGATTGCGTATCGATTTTTGCCTTTGTCCAAAGGGCGAGTTCTTTTTTATGCGTGCCGGAGTTATCACCTCGTGAGGTAAACAGAGATTTGCTGTCGGCAATTTTTTTCAGCGCATCTGTGGTTGTCTTTGAGTGCGCAATACCGGCAGGGTCTGCAGCTGGACCAACAATCACAAAATCGTTATACATAAGATCTTGTCTTTTGACGCCATAACCGTCTGCAACGAACTTTTCTTCAGCGCTTTTTGCATGTACCAGCAGTACATCGGCATCGCAATTACTGGCGTTGCGGATAGCCTGGCCAGTACCCACTGCAACAACATTGACGCGCGCATTATATTGATTTTCAAATGTCGGCAGCAGATAGTCGTACAAGCCGGAGTTGGCGGTTGAGGTTGTAGACTGTACCAGCACCGTGTTATCCGCCAGCCCTTTATTTGAGATCATGGTTGTTAAAAGTGCCATTGCTGCGGCAACAGAGATAACAAAAGGTTTGGCGGAAATCATAGGTCTGAACCGGTCAGGATGCCGTCTATAAATGACTGGCTGTGGGTGGATGTCGGGTGCGTGAAAAATTGCCTGGCAGCAGCGTGCTCTTCTACTCTGCCGTTTCTGATAAAAAGAACTTCCTGCGCCAACCTGCGTGCCTGAGCGATATCATGGGTGACCAGAAAAACCTTGATGGCACGCTCAGCTGCAGTCTCTATAAGTTTTTCTATCCACAGCGTGGCATCCGGGTCGAGGTTGGCGGTTGGTTCGTCCAGAAACAGTACCGACGGGCCGGTTGCCAGCGCTCTGACAAACGCAAGCCTCTGCTGCTCGCCGCCGGATAAGGTTCGCGCCGGTTGTCTTGCTTTATTGGAAAGCCGGGCAAGCTGCAGTAGTTCGGCCACGGTGAATTCTGAATTTGCGTGAGGCAGCTTCATCACATAACTAATATTCCGTTCCACACTACGGCGCAGAAGTACAGGTTTTTGAAACACCATTGATTGTTGTTGTCTGGTGCGCGCATCGGTAACTGACTGCCCGCCCCACGTAACCGTGCCGCCGGATGTGTTGATGAGCCCGTGCAGTGCTCGCAGCAGCAGGCTTTTACCGGCGCCGTTATGGCCAAGGATTGCAGTGATGCCGTCGTTGGAAATTGTCAGAGTGATGTTGCTCAGCAATCGCCGCGAGTCGAGGTCCAAAGACATGTCTGTTACGTGCAGGGGTAACAGCGGGTTACTCATAGCATCACTCGCTGGCGGGTACTGAACACCAGTGCGTTGACGCTAAGCGCAATGAGCAGCAGTATCATTCCCAATGCCAGTGCCAGTGCGAGCTCTCCCTTGGAGGTTTCCAGTGCGATGGCTGTAGTCATTACGCGGGTAAGGTGATTGATATTGCCGCCAACGACGATCACTGCGCCGACCTCGGAAATCGCCCGCGCAAAACCCGCCAGTGCTGCGGTAAGCAGGCTGCCGCGCGTATCCCAAAGCAAGGTTTTGGCGGCTGCCCATTTTCCCACACTGAGGGATCCCAGCAGCGGTTGATACTCTGTCCAAGAGATTTCGACAATTTGTTTGGTAAGCGCAGTAACAATGGGCAGTATCAGAAATATCTGCACTGCGATCATTGCTCCGGGGGTATACAGCAGTTCCATCCAGCCAAAAGGCCCCGAGGCAGACAGCATCATATAAAACAGCAGGCCCAGCACTACTGGCGGCATTCCCATCAGCGTATTCAGCACAACTGTCACCAGCCATTTGCCCGGGAACTCTCGGGTGGCAAGCAGTGCGCCGAGCGGCATGCCAATCAAACAGGCAATGGCCGTGGCGCTAAGGCTCACGCGCAGGGACAGCAAAACTATTTCGACCAGGGTTGGATCGAGTTCTGCTATTAACTGCGAAGCTTGGACAAAAGACTGTCTAAAATCTTGCATAAATTCCGAAAAATCGGGTTATGCGGAAATTTTGCCTGATTTTGCAGTTAAGTCAATGTTGAGCAGTTCTTCTTTGTTAGCGCTCAGGAACGCAGCAAACTCAGAAATTCGTTACGAGTATTGATATCCTGTTTGAACCGACCCAACATCACGGACGTTGTCATGGTTGAATTCTGTTTCTCCACGCCACGCATCATCATGCATAGATGTTTTGACTCGACAACTACAGCCACGCCCTGGCCGCCGGTAACCTGTTCAACGGCGTCGGCAATTTGTTTGGTCAGGTTTTCTTGAATCTGCAGACGTCGCGCATACATATCTACGATACGGGCAATTTTCGACAGACCGATGACCTTGCCCTTTGGCAGGTAGGCAACGTGGCACTTCCCGATGAACGGCAACATATGATGCTCACACATCGAATAGAGCTCGATATCTTTGACGATGACCATCTCATCGCTGTCCGATTCGAAAACCGCATTGTTAACGATCTGTTCCAGCGTTTGAGCGTAACCTTGAGTAAGAAAGCTGATTGCCTTTGCCGCCCGTTCAGGAGTTTTCACCAGCCCCTCACGATTCGGGTCTTCCCCGATTTGTTCGATAATTTTTTTGAATTCGTTTTGCACAGCGGTGTCCAAAAAGTTGCGGAGTGATCCGCGTGGCGTTGTCAGCGACGAAAGCGGCATTGTGAGCGATGCCGCAGCGGGATTCAATTTCGAATTCCACAAAACCTTATATACTTAAGAACTAAAGAAAAATTTACTTTTTTGCGCAGCGCTAAAACGGCGCATCCAGGAAATAATATGACTTTATTGCTTTGCATTGTGATTGTTCTGGCCTGCATATTTTTGCTGGCCAATGTCGCTAACAGCATCGCTGCCATTACCGCTGTTTTCGCAGGTGCCATGTTAGCGCTGACCGCGTTAGGCGTGGTGGGTGGCTTTGTCGGTGGTTTGTTGTGGCTGGGCCTGATTGCCGTTGCAGTGGTGATGAATGTACCCGCGGTGCGGCAGAAAGTATTGTCTGTGCCATTGTTGCGGTACGTACGCGCTGTGCTGCCGCCGATGTCGCAGACCGAGCGCGATGCGATTGAAGCGGGAACTGTGTGGTGGGAGTCTGAGCTTTTCCGGGGCAACCCGGACTGGAAAAAGCTGATGGACACACCGGCAGCTACCCTCACTGAAAAAGAACAGGCATTTCTCGATGGGCCGACTAACGAGCTGTGCAAAATGCTTGATGACTGGGAAATCACTTACGAGCACAACGATCTGCCGCCTCATATCTGGGATTTCATCAAGAAGAACAAATTTTTTGGCATGGTGATCCCTGAGGAGTATGGGGGGCTGGGGTTTGGTGCCTATGGGCACTCCGCTGTAGTCACGCGGATTTCCGCCCGCAGTGTGACAGCGGGTTCAACCGTCATGGTGCCTAATTCTCTGGGGCCGGCAGAGTTGTTGTTGCACTATGGTACCGATGAGCAGCGAAACTACTATCTGCCACGACTGGCCGTCGGTGAAGAGATCCCGTGTTTTGCGTTGACGGGACCGAGTGCCGGGTCAGACGCGGCTTCGTTACCGGACTACGGCATTGTCTGTAAAGAGATGCATGAAGGCGTTGAGACGCTGGGACTGCGAGTAAACTGGAACAAGCGCTACATAACGCTGGGCCCGATCGCCACGATTGTTGGCCTGGCTTTCAAAGCATACGATCCTGACCACCTGCTCGGTGAAGAAGAAGACCTGGGCATCACCTGTGCGCTGATACCGTCATCTACTCCGGGAGTAGAGATTGGTCGTCGACACTTCCCGCTGAATCAGGCGTTCATGAATGGACCCAACAGCGGCACCGATGTGTTTGTGCCAATGGAGTGGATTATTGGAGGTCAGGAAAATATCGGGCGTGGCTGGCGCATGTTGATGGAATCTTTGTCTACAGGTCGCGGCATTTCGCTGCCGTCATCAGGAGCGGCTGCAGGCATGGCGGCGAGCCGTTATACCGGTGCCTATGCGCGTGTGCGCAAGCAGTTCAACATCCCGATCGGTAAATTCGAAGGGGTTGAAGAAGCGCTGGCTCGCATTGGCGGGCTCACCTACCTGATGGACTCTGGCCGCAGGCTTACCTGTGCGGCACTGGATCAGGGCGAGCGCCCGTCGGTGGCCAGCGGTATTTTGAAATACTTCAATACTGAGAATATGCGCAGCGTTATGAACGATGCGATGGATGTGCATGGTGGCAAGGGCATTTGTATGGGTCCGAGTAATTATCTTGCCAGAGCTTATGAGGGCGTGCCGGTCGGCATTACGGTTGAAGGCGCAAACATTCTGACTCGCAGCATGATTGTATTCGGGCAGGGCGCGATGCGCTGTCA
>CALLLY010000077.1 GCA_938008205.1 uncultured Granulosicoccaceae bacterium | reverse complement strand
CCAGATTAATCCGTCCAGCTTACAACTGGAGATTACCGAGTCCGCGGTGCTGGACCTCAGCAACGCGCTGACAGAAAGTCTTGATGGGTTGCGTGAACTCGGCGTCACAATTGCAATGGATGATTTCGGCGCAGGCCACTCGTCATTGATGCTGTTGATGAACAATCAGATTGATCTGGTAAAGCTGGATAAGTCTTTGATTGATAACATCAGCAACAACCCGCGAAGACAAAAAATTGTTCAGTCTATCGTGCTGCTTGCCGACAATCTCGGAGTGGCCACGCTGGCAGAGGGAATAGAGACCAGAGACCAATGGGACTATTTATCATCGATAAATTGCCACGAAGGCCAGGGATATTACTATTCCAGGCCGTTATCTGTGCAGGCATTGATCGATCAGTTTTTCAATCCTCAGCCAGGCGCAGCGGACGCTTCCCTAAAGCGCGTAAGTTAAGTTACCGCAGACGTACTGCTGCCGGCCACCTGTCTTTCAGGCTACATGCCATAGCGAAGGCCATAGTCAAGGTCCTGGGCGTCTTTGCAGCAGCTCTGTATTGCAGCAATGCGGGTGCGCAACTGCAATGGAACCTCTACGGCACCGTAGGTTTTGGCAAGGTAGACGATCCGGCAGTCACCACTAACTCAGCAATAAACTACACGGACTTTACCGATGACTTTAAAAGTGAAGAACTGACTCGCTTCGGTATACAGTCCAGCTACACCATCAACAACAAGGCCAAAATCACCTTACAGGTCGCGTCCCGTGAGTCTGAAGACTTTGATCCTGAAGTTGAATGGGGATACTTAAACTACGACTGGAAAGAAAACGCACGGTTGCGAGTTGGCCTAATGCGAAGACCCGTGTTTCAATATACCGACTCACTGTATGTGGGGTATGGTTATCGCTGGGTACAGCCACCTTCAATTGCCTATTTTGATATTGAAGAATTTTACGGCAACATCAAAGCCGTCAACCTGCTTTACCATGGTATATTTGGTAACTGGCTGTATTCGACCGAACTATATTTTGGCGAAGGCAGTGGTGAAGGGACATTTTCCGGCCAGAATACTACCAACGATACAAAAAACAATATTGGTGCAGTGCTCAACTTAGAGCAAGACAACTTCGCTTTGCGTTTCGGTGTACATCACTCGAACTTTTCGATGACAATAAACCAGCTCGACTCACTGGGTGCAGCACTCGAAGGATTCGGCTTACCTGATGTTGCGGATGAAATTTTCCTGCGAGACGAATCGGCCTACTTCTATTCCATCGGCGGTTCTTATCTGATCGATGAATGGGAAATTTTCGGAGAACTCCTGCACAGTAAGATTGACGGTACATATCTCCCTAACTTCGATGCACATTATTTCGGTATTCAGCGCAGGATCGGGGATTTTTCAGTTAATTTTACTGTCGGGGAACAAAAAACCGCGCCGGATAATGATCCCTCAGTCGGTATACTCGCAACCGCGAGTCAGCTCCCGGATCCAGCCTCGGCAGCCGCACTCCAACAGATAGGACAACAGCTCGCGCAGGCTGTTGCATCCGGTAATGCCAGACGATCAAGTAAATCCCTTGGCATCAGATACGACGTCGGTCCGTCGATAGCCCTCAAGGCCGAGTATGAACGCGTCACAGACAAATCATTAAACGAAAACGCCAACATGTTTAGCGTAAGTATGGACTTCGTTTACTGATGAACCTGATTACCGATAATTTGCGCAACGGCTTACGCCTGATGGTCTTTGCTGCACTGATGCAATGGACACTACCGGCCATCACTGCAGAGGATCAGATTGTGGTGGTTACCCATCTGGATAACCAGAACACAATCACTCAGAAAGATCTCTACCGCCTGTATTTCGGTAAACTCACCACGCTGCCGAATGGCCAGCGTCTGGTGCCGATCGTGAACAACGGCGACGAAGAACAACTAAAAATTTTCGCAAGCCAGGTACTGCAACGCAGCTCCCAGCAACTACGATCCTACTGGGCGAGACAGCTGTTTACCGGTAAAGGCAAACCGCCGGTTCGAGTAGACGATTCCACCGCATTAAAAGAATTGATTGCCAACAATCCCGAATATATTGGCTACCTATGGGAAAGCGAAGTAGACGCATCTGTCAGAGTACTACTCACCACAAGTCATTAGGCATCTGCGTACGCAACAATATTACTGGCGATAACACAATGCAGCCTATCGGTTGCGACGATCCCCGACAATTTGACCCAACACCGCATTGGCTGAATCAATGATTGAAGTCCCGGGTCCGAAAATTTCTGCCACACCAGCGTCCAGCAACGCCTGGTAGTCTTTTTCCGGAATTACCCCGCCGCAAACCACTTTAATATCATTAAGGTTATTCTCTTTAAGCAGCTCTATTAACCTTGGAATCAGCGTCAGGTGCCCCGCTGCCAGACTCGATACACCCACCACATCTACCGGCAGCGTTTTGCATTTTTCGACAACCTCTTCCGGTGTCATAAACAAATCGGAAACTTCTATTTTAAAGCCGATATCGCCAAACGAAGAGGCAATTACCTTAGCGCCGCGATCATGACCATCCTGACCCATCTTAACCACCAGCATATAGGGCTCACGGCCACGGGCAGTGGTCGCTTCGGCCACACGATTTTTAATAACATTCAGCTCAGTCACATTGCTAAACTCATCGGCGTACACACCACTGATCACCTGCGTGGTGGACTGATGACGCTTGAACGCAATCTCCAGTGCATCGGATATCTCACCGAGTGTGGCGCGGCATCTGGCGGCTTCCACTGCAAGATTCAACAGATTACCCTCGCCGCGGCTGGCAGATTCGGTCAGATTTGCGAGCGCCTGAGTACAGGCGGACTCGTTACGAGAAGCTTTTACCGATTTTAAACGCTCTACCTGAGAGCGACGCACTTTAGCGTTATCAATATGCAGCGAGTCAACAGGTGGCTCGTCGTCGAGTCGGTAACGGTTTACTCCGACAATCACATCATCGCCACCATCGACTCGCGCCTGGCGGCGAGCAGCAGCCTCTTCGATGTTGCGCTTGGGCAAGCCTTCAATCACTGCTTTGGTCATCCCTCCATGCGATTCGATCTCCTCGATCATCGCCCATGCGGTAGCTGCCAGCTCTTCAGTCAACGATTCCACGTAATAAGAACCACCAAGCGGATCAACGGTTCTTGTGACACCGGTTTCATGCTGCAAAATCAGTTGCGTGTTACGAGCAATGCGGGCAGAGGTTTCCGTTGGCAGTGCAATTGCCTCATCAAACGAATTGGTGTGAAGCGACTGCGTGCCACCCAGCACCGCAGCCAGCGCCTCATAGGCGGTACGCACAACATTGTTGTAGGGATCCTGTTCGGTTAGCGATACACCAGAGGTCTGGCAATGGGTTCGAAGCAGTTTGGATTTTTCTTTTTTAGCACCAAGATCCGTCATGATACGCGACCACAGCTGGCGTGCGGCACGCAGCTTGGCAGCCTCCATAAAAATATCCATACCAATGCAGAAGAAAAACGATAATCGTCCGGCAAAGTCATCAACATCCAGACCTTTGGATTTGGCTGCACGAACATATTCCATTCCATCTGCCAGCGTATAGGCAAGCTCCTGTGCCAGCGTTGCTCCGGCCTCCTGCATGTGATAACCGGATATAGAGATAGAGTTAAAACGCGGCATCTCTTTCGAGGTGTATTCAATAATGTCTGCAACAATCCGCATGGAAGGTTCAGGCGGATAGATAAACGTATTGCGCACCATAAATTCTTTGAGAATGTCATTCTGGATAGTGCCGCTAAGCTGGGCTCGATCAACCCCCTGCTCTTCTCCGGCCACGATATACATTGCCAGCACCGGTAACACCGCACCGTTCATGGTCATAGACACAGACATTTCATCCAATGGAATACCATCGAACAGGATTTTCATATCTTCAACGGTGTCAATCGCTACACCGGCCTTACCAACATCCCCAACCACGCGCTCATGATCACTGTCGTAGCCACGATGTGTTGCCAGATCAAACGCTACTGACAGACCCTTCTGGCCAGCCGCCAGATTCTTGCGGTAAAAGGCATTTGATTCCTCAGCGGTGGAAAACCCGGCGTACTGTCGGATGGTCCACGGCCTGCCGGTATACATGGTGGCACGAATACCACGCACAAACGGATCGGTGCCGGGTAACGATTCGCTGTTTTGCAGATGCTGTGTATCTGCAGAGGTATACAGCGGCTTGACCGTAATGCCTTCAGGCGTTGCAGTATCGAGTGACTGCAAATCACGATCCCGCAATTCACGCTGTGCCTGTTCACGCCATTGATCAAGTTTTTTATCCATCATTCAAACTCCATAATAACTTCATCAACCTGCAGGCTGTCTCCCACGCTCACCGGCAGCTTCGCAACCACACCGCTCTTCTGCGCCTGTAAAACGTTTTCCATTTTCATTGCCTCTACCACGGCCAGCGGCTGTCCGGCTTCAACCTTGTCTCCCTCTTTAACGTTAAGTGCAACGATCAGACCCGGCATCGGACACAGCAGATACTTCGACATATCCTGCGGTACTTTTTCCAGCATCAATGAGGCGAGTTGTGCTTTGCGCTCGGACAGCACCTGTGCTTTGAGCTGGTAACCGGCATGCCAGAGCTCAAATCCAGTCGCGTGTTTAAACACCTGAAACGCCGAAGTCTGCCCGTTAATTGTGACTTCAGCTACCTGCTGACCGGGAAGCCATTCAGTCGTTAATATCACCGGCTGATCGTTACTTTCACCAGCGGATAAAATTTCAAAACCCTCGTCCAGTGTTTTGACGACCACAGGGTAATTCGTCCGACTGACTCTAACCACCACCGAATCTGCCTGCGACTCCGCCGACAGCATACGATTTTTACCTTGACGATAAAAACCTTCATTGACCTGTGACAATGCCGCTGCTGTCACAATAAAACGCTTTAATAACTCAGCAGGCGGATCAGTATCGCTGAAGCCGTCCGGATACTCTTCATCAATAAACGCTGTTGTCAGCCGGCCGGCACGAAACCTTTCGTGCTGCATAATCGCTGAGAGAAACTGCAAATTATTCCCGACACCATCGAGCTCGAACTTATCTAACGCATCGCACATATCGTCAATTGCAGCGGCGCGGGTGGTATTCCATGTACATAGCTTGGCAATCATCGGATCGTAGTACATGGAAATTTCACTGCCTTCTTCAACACCGGTATCACAACGAACAATGGTGTCACCGGTAGTGTCTGTAGAAGGTGGCCGATAACGCACCAGACGTCCAATCGAGGGCAGAAAGTTACGCTTGGGATCTTCGGCATACAAACGGCTTTCCATGGCCCAGCCATCTAACACCACATCTTTCTGAGTCAGGCTAAGGGGTTGACCGGCAGCAACATTAATCATTTGCTCAACCAGATCCACACCGGTAATCAATTCAGTGACCGGATGCTCTACCTGAAGCCGCGTGTTCATCTCGAGAAAGTAGAAGTTCTTGTCCCTATCTACAATAAACTCAACGGTACCGGCACTGGAATAATTCACAGCCTTGCTCAACGCAACCGCCTGCTCACCCATTGCTGTGCGGGTCGCTTCATCCAGAAATGGCGAGGGGGCTTCTTCAATAACTTTCTGGTTACGCCGCTGAATAGAGCATTCACGTTCACCCAGGTAAATACAATTGCCGTGCTTGTCTGCCAGCACCTGAATTTCTATATGACGCGGGTCAGTAATAAATTTTTCTACAAAAATTCGATCATCGCCGAAGGACGATTTGGCTTCCGATGCAGAGCGCTCAAACCCCTCGACTACTTCATTGGCATTCCATGCGATACGCATGCCTTTGCCACCACCACCAGCGCTCGCTTTGATCATTACCGGGTAGCCGATTTCATCGGCAATGGTCTGGCAGTGTTCAGCGTTTTCTATAATGCCCATATAGCCAGGCACGGTATTCACCCCGGCATCTGCAGACAGTTTTTTGGAGGTAATCTTATCTCCCATGGCCTGAATCGCATCGGGGGAAGGACCAATGAAAGTAATACCGGCCGCTTCAAGCTGTTTTGGAAAGTCCGGTTGTTCTGACAAAAACCCATAGCCCGGGTGCACGGCATCAGCACCGGTTTTTTTGCATGCCTGAATAACCTTGTCGATTTGCAGGTAACTTTCTGCAGCAGTAACACCGCCAATGGCAACACTTTCATCGGCATGTTTAACATGAAGTGCATTAGCATCGGCGTCGGAGTAAATCGCGACAGTAGCAATTCCCAGTCGCCTTGCTGTCGCAAAGACTCGACAGGCGATTTCACCACGATTGGCAACCAGTATTTTTGAAAGTGTTTTCATAGTGGAATATTGTCGTGCTTGCGATCGGGCCGAACTTCCTGCTTGGTTTTTAAAAGTTCAAATGATCGGCAGATTCTGC
>CALLLY010000076.1 GCA_938008205.1 uncultured Granulosicoccaceae bacterium | reverse complement strand
ACTGAATATATGGAACAACGGGGAATGAGTTCCTCATCTGTAGTGCTGTCTCAGGGCATAGCTTCACCACGGCCTGAAGAAATGCTGGCGCTTGGTTTAAGCTCGCAACAAAAGGTTGCCAGAGTCAAAAGACTACGCAGTGCTGATGACACTCCGATGGCTATAGAAACCAGCTCGGTTCCCGCCGACATCCTCACCCGTCCCGATAAAGTCAATGTGTCTCTATACAACGTATTGAGGCAAACCGGTTTTGCACCCATTCGTGCGATACAGAAAATTAAGGCCACTAATCTGGGGTTGTCCGATACTCGATTGTTGAAGTTGCCATTGGGTACCGCCGTGTTAAGTATTGATCGGACCGGCTATCTGGAGTCCGGGCGCCCAATTGAGTTGACGCAGGGGATATACCGCAGCGATGTTTACGAATTTGTCGCCGAACTCAATCTTGGAGATTAACCGTGCACGGTGAAGACTCTGCAAAAATTGATTTTACAAGTGTCATTGATAAAGACGGAACCATTACCTGCGAATTGGTCAGCAGGCTGGAATACACTGTTGCAGAACCTGTATTGTGTTTTTCTCTGCTGGCACCTGCGACCGCTATTGATAATTGTAGGGTTGTCGATAACACAGGGGGCTTTACCCGCCTGGCATTGAACCGAAGTCTTGAGCCGGGTATCTCACTGTCATTTGTGATTGATTACCAGAGTCCGGACTTTAAAGCAGCAAACCGTGCCTGGTTGCCGTTGGGGTGTTATCTGCTCAACGATAATGCACAGGTGTTGGAAGTACATGGCGTAACA
Organism: uncultured Granulosicoccaceae bacterium; assembly: GCA_938008205.1. Lineage (GTDB taxonomy): Bacteria > Pseudomonadota > Gammaproteobacteria > Granulosicoccales > Granulosicoccaceae. The sequence continues at coordinate 6,658 of CALLLY010000076.1, read as the reverse complement.
GGTGGAGTCAGTCAACATATAGATCGTGTTACTGTGAACTCTATAGCAATGCCTGGCCAGTTTGCCGTGGTGCCGAAACCATCGCACTTAAGGTTCTCAGGCGGTACGCAGACAATTAGTACATTGAACATTAGTGCTGCACCGGAGTTTAGGGCTGCTGTAACGTATATAGAAGCGTTGATAAGTCGCAGCGGATTTGAAAGTCTCATCAGTGATAACGGTACTGTTTCCGGTGTACGCTCAGATTTATCACTGAGTCCGGAGTCTTACGAAATTGAGGTATCTACAAGTACTATAGCCATTGCTGTTTCGGATGAGGCTGGTTTGTTTTACGCGCTTGTTACTTTGTTAACCATGCGCGAATCCGGTGGTGGCGTAATACCAGTCTCCAAAATTGAAGATACACCGCGCTTCTGCTGGCGCGGGCAGCACCTGGATTGTGCCCGCCATTTTTATGAAGTCGATACAATACTGCGATTACTCGATTTAATGGCGATGCTGAAACTAAACCGGTTTCACTGGCATTTCAGCGATGATGAAGCGTTTCGTCTGCAATCAGACTTTGCTTCTTCCCTCTGGCAGGACACGGCATATCGAGGAGAAGGTCAGCTGTTGCCCGGGCTTTTCGGCGGTGGGGCAGGACCAACGGGTGGCAGTTATTCAAAAGCGGATGTTGCTAAAATCATAGCTCATGCAAAATCTCTGTATATAGAGGTAATGCCAGAGATTGAGTATCCAGCCCATGCGTTGTGTGTAAACCGCAGGTTTCCGTATCTTCGGGACAAACAAGACAACGGCGTCGAACAATCCGTGCAGGGATACCAGCACAACGTAGTTAATCCGGCTGTTCCTGATACACAGGCATTTTTTGAAAAGCTCTGTCTTGAAGTAGGTGATCTATTTCCGTTTTCACATATTCATCTTGGCGGTGACGAGCTTCCCGATGATAGTTGGAATGGTTCCCCGATGATGGATAGTTTTAAATCAAAGCACCAGCTTGTGACAAAAGAGGATGTACAGGGATACGCCATGCATGAACTAGCGGTAAAAGTGCGCGCCAATAACCTTGTGCCTTGCGCATGGGAGGAGTCAGGGCGCGGCGCGGGTGGTGGTATTCAGAATGACGCTATATTGTTTCTCTGGCAAGGCGTACAAAAGTTTGAACAACTCGCATCCATGGGGTATCGATGTGTACTGAGCCCGGCACAACATACCTACTTCGATATGGCACATACCAGTGACAAATCTGACTGGGGCGCAAACTGGGCAGCGACGGTTTCGCTGGCAGATACTGTTAACTGGGAGCCTGTGCCGGACAACCTTGAGCGCTATGCAGATAAATGTCTGGGCGTACAAGGTGCCTTTTGGTCTGAGTTTACAACCAGGGATAAAGAAATGGAGGCCATGATTGCACCGCGTATACTCGGCGTGGCATGCAAGGCCTGGTGTAAAAAAGGAGCTGTTAGCAGGGAAGAAATATTGTCTCTGGCCAGATCCTACGAGGTGATCTTTCGAAAGCTGGACTGGCAGTGTGCTCCAGCGGGATTGTATTCATGAGCAGACCGTCTCGCGGTAGCGTACGTGACAGTAAAAAACAGTCGCGTCGCGTTGGTAATCCGCAGACCCGGCAAACTGCTTCCTCAAGTCTTAAGGCTCCCTACAAGCCCCTGACCGACAGCGAAGTCGCGGCCATACACCAGGCTTCTCTGGACGTACTCAGTACAGTTGGCATGGCAAACGCCACTCCGCAGATTCTTGAAACCGCTCTGGCACATGGTTGTGTAATTAAAGAAAACCGGCTCTGTTTTCCTGCCGCGTTAGTTGAAGACATTCTGGCGGGTGCTGCTCGCAGCTTTGTGGTGCATGCTCGCGACCCGCGCCTCGATTTTGAAGCACGCAGCGGTATGATCAACCTGTGTACCGGTGGTGCGGCAGTGTCTATGTACGACCATCGCACTGAAAGCTACCGGCCGAGTATGCTTGGCGATCTGTATGATCTGGCTCGGGTAGCGGACACACTCGAGAACTTGCAGTGGTTTGCCAGACCGGTTGTTGCTACCGATATAGAAGATCCGTTTGCGCTTGATGTAAACACAGTGCTTGCCTGTGCTGCAGGAACCCGGAAACATATTGCCACCAGTATTTGTAGCGGGGAACACGTCGTTAGGATGCAGCCGTTTTTGGATGCGCTGGCCGGTGGCACGGGCAAGTTCAGCCAACGACCGTTTTGTACCGTGCATGCCACAACGGTTGTTTCACCGTTGTCATTTGCAGCAGACAGTCTTGATGTTGTCTGTGAAGCGATTCGTATCGGCATGCCTGTTCACAGTCAGACCGGCCCTCAGGCAGGAGCCACAGCGCCGGCAGCGCTTGCCGGTACACTGGTGCAGTGTTGTGCCGAAGGCCTTGCGTCGTTGTGTGTTATCAATATGCTGAAGCCCGGCTATCCGGTCGTGATTGGCAACTGGGCTTTTGTATCGGATCTGCGCACCGGTGCTTTCAGTGGTGGTGGTGCTGAACAGGCTTTGCTGGGTGCCGCATCGGGGCAGATGTCGGCTTTTTACGGCATACCCGGAGGCATGGGCGCTGGCATGACAGATTCGAAACAGCCTGATGCACAAGCGGGTATAGAGAAGGCACAAACGCTGTTGCTGGCGTCTTTGTCTGGTGGTGGTTTTGTGTTTGAATCTGCTGGCATGCTGGCGAGTTTGCTGGGTTGTTCCGCTGAGGCTTTGGTGCTGGATAACGAAATGCTTTCGTCAGTCCGTCGCATTGGACGAGGTATTGAAGTCACTGAAGAGAGTTTGTCAGTTGACGTAATCAAACAGGCAGCCACAGGTGTCGGGCATTTTCTGGGCGCCCCACAAACATTGTCGCTAATGGAAACCGAGTTTGACTATCCTCAGCTTGCTGACCGTGCAAGTCCGCAGGACTGGATTGATAACGGTGGTAAATCTATGTGGGATAGTGCAACAGAAAAAGCGAAATATATTTTGGATAATCACCGACCGTATTACATCGATGGCAAAACCGATAAATGGCTTCGCGAGCACTTTCCTGTTCAGCTGGTCGCAATGCATTGATATTGTCTTAATGCTCGAAGAAATAGACAAACAGGATGAAAGTTAGATGAAAACAGATGTTCAGGTAGCGATTATCGGTGGCGGGATTGTCGGTGCATCGTTGCTTTACTGGTTGTCGCGGCTCGGCTGGAAAGACACCCTGTTAATCGAGCGGCGTGAGTTAACCTCAGGCTCCACCTGGCACGCGGCAGGCAATACCACTTACTTTGGTCCGTATGCACAAATGACGCGCTTGTTTGCAGGATCAATTCGCACCTATCTGCAGGCACAGGAAGACAGTGGTCAGTCAGTGGGGTTTCATCAGACTGGCTCGCTGCGTGTTGCGACTACCCCGCGTGAACGTGAGCAATTCGAGCAATTCACTGCAAAATACAAAGATCTTGGTATTGCCTATTCGGTGGTAGAGAACGACGAAATCGCCGCATTACATCCGTGTGTGGATACCCATGGATTATACGGTGCGGCACATACGCCAACTGACGGACATGTTGATCCATCGGGGGCGACTAACGCACTGGCTCTGGCTGCACGAAATAATGGCGCCGACGTGCAGCGCCATTGTCCGGTACTGTCTATTCAACCGGATAACAACGGCTGGCTGCTGGAAACTGAAAAAGGTCCGGTTCGAGCGCAGCACATTGTGTTAGCAGCCTCGTTCTGGACACGTGAACTGCTGCAACCGCTGGGTATCAATACTCCACTCTATGCCACGGAGCACCATGAACTGATCACTGAAAGTGTTGCTCAACTGGAATCGATTGAGCATGAAGTTCCCGCGATACGTGACTCATACGTCTCATGCAGTGTGCGTCAGGAAGGCAAAGGTTTTTTAACCGGTGTCTATGAAACCGACCCTGTGTTCTGGGCGCTGGATGGTATCCCGAAAGATTTTAAGGAAGAACTGCTGCCACCTAATACCGAGCGACTCATGCCGCATCTGGAAAAACTCATGCAGCGTATGCCTGTGATGGCTGAAGTCGGTGTGAAAACAATTAATAACGGTCCGATGTGCTGGACGCCCGATGGTTTACCAATGTTAGGGCCACTGCCTGAGCATCCGGGGTTGTGGCTTGCATCCGGGTTTAATGTTGGTATTGGCACCGGAGGAGGATCAGCCGAGTTCCTTGCGCACTGGATGGTAAACGGAAATCCATTGTTTGATTTACCGGTCGTTCATGCCGACCGGTTCGGCAACAACGTTAGCCGCGAAGCGGCCATCGAATCGATCAAATCCTGTTACAGACAAGGCTATCGCTTACCGGATACTATTCACTAACTGCAACTTACGAAAAGTATTGATACATGTACAAGTTACTCAGATTGTTTAAACCTTCGACATTGCTGGTAGTCGCCTTGTCTGCTTTCGCGCTACAAGGCTGCAGCCAAATCTCAATACCAGAGTCAGAACCCGAGCCGGTAGCCGCACCCATAGCCATGGTAAAGCCCGAAATTGATTACTCGTCTGAATCACCGGATTGCGAAACCGCAGGTCAGCGCCTTGCCGATAACATCGAGGTAGGGATGACACTGGGTGACGTCAGGCGGCTGGTGGGCAAGCCGGTGTATCGATTACCCGGTTCCTGGTGGTGGTCTCGCGGGTTAAGCAAAACCGGCAAACCGAATGTTCAGTTTGATCTGGTGGTCAGTAATGACGACGTGAAAGTGAAAAAAGTAAGTACAGCGGTCAGTGGCTGTTAACGATGGTTAGTGTTTGGTGGAATTCCTGAAGCGATGCACTTTGGAAAAATTCGAGTGACCCGGGAGCTTGTCCGATTTTTTTAGATACAGCCCTTCAAATTTGCTGCGAAGCAAAATGAAGGGGAAGAACTCGAAGGAAGCCCGAAGTGTTAGCGAGGTGATAAGCTGCCTCGCTCACGCGTCGGGTTTTCTTATGGTTCTAAGCAGAGCGTTGGGTTTTAAAATACGACCACTTCGTATTTGCTAAGACGCACCAGCGTCCCCGAAATAAAACCGCAGCGCATTATCTCCCATAATCAATCGCTGCTCGGCATCTGGAAGATCCTTAAGTAATGTGTCCGTGGTTGTGATCCACCGTTCGTAGCTGCAGGCCAATGTGCAGACCGGCCAGTCACTTCCCCAGATCAGTCTGTGCGGCCCGAAAGTATTCAGCAGGTGATCCGCATAAGGTTGAATATCTTCTGTAGTCCAGTTGGGAGATGCTTCCGTGACTAGTCCGGACAACTTGCAGTAAGCCCCGGTTTCTGCAGCGATCAGTGAGATGTTTTTTGCCCAGCCATCGAATTTTCGGTTGTTGATATCCGGCTTTGAGCCGTGATCAACCACCATTTTTAACTGCGGATGTCTGCTGGCAAGTTCCAGCAATGGTTTAAGGTGATGTGGCAGGGTGAGGGCGTCGAAGCGAAGATTGTGTTGGATCATCGTGTCAAAAGCGCTTGTGAGACTTTGCTTAAGCATCCAGGTGTGGTCGGGAATATCCTGAATCATCGGTCTAAGCCCGACCAATGCCTTGTTGGCAGCCAGTTCAGCGATATTGTCGGCGGCGTTGTCACTGTCAAAATCTTCCCACCCGACCACTCCACGTATAAACGGGGTTTCGGCCGCCATTGACAGCAGATAGTCGGTTTCCGCGCGTGTGGGTGCAGCCTGCACCACAATGGTCCCGTCTATGCGTTGCGCGCTCAGCAGAGGCTGCAATTGCTGTGGCTGAAAGTCACGGTAAATCGGAGCAAGTTCGGGGGTTAGCCAGCCGTAGTCGTCTCTGGTGAGTGACCAGAAATGCTGATGTGCATCAATTCGCGCCATTACGGTCCCCTGTTGGTAAGGCAGTTTGCGGGTATTGTCGCATAGTCTGTTTGCTGGATTGTTTTTTGCAGCGCGTGACTGTGTGCCCAACGCTTGCAGTGGAAATGACAAGTCTGAACTATCTTGCGGTCCGATTACTCCGACCTGCCACTGTTATGGTGGTCGCGGCTGTGTTGAGCGCCTGCGGTGGTTCCGGGGATCCTCTGCCCCTGAAGGACGACGATGCTCTAATCTTGCTGGGCAGTGATCCCGAAACATTTGGTGGGATCGGGGAGTCTCGCGAGTTGACGGTGTCTGAATCAACTACTGAAATCAAATCGATAGTGCAGTGTTTTTGCGATTCGCTGTATCGATCGACACTGCAGATTTATCATTTTCCATCAAAAAATGCTGTGCTGATGATCGACTTCGATAACACAACAAATCAGTTCACACCCACCGCCGTTCTGCATCTTTTTGCCACTGAGGCAACACAGGATCAGGTAGCCAAATGGATAAACAATCAGCATTCCGATGGTTTGTTTGTCGATCCGGCCCGACCGCAACAGTCCGTTAGCATCAATAGTAATAATATTGCGATCACCTCCAGTGCCTATGTTGAAAGCCTGACTGGATACAACGGCGATGAGTACGAGAAGTATCAGGTTGAGTTCACGGTTGCCAATTATCTTGAAGCTGATACGTTTCATCTGAATGGCTTTTCAGATCAGGCAGCAGTATACCTGCAGACACGAGCGCCGGACTTCGATAACTGAGTTAACGCACGCCAACGAAGCGGCTTGCGCTAAAGA
>CALLLY010000075.1 GCA_938008205.1 uncultured Granulosicoccaceae bacterium | reverse complement strand
CGCCTGAATTGCTGCACCCACGCTCACCGATCCGGTAAACGAGATATGGTTGACTCGCGGGTGTGAGGCTAACGCAGCACCAGCCTCTTCGCCGATACCCGGAACCACATTCAAAACACCAGCCGGCAGCCCGGCCTGACGGGCGAGTTCTGCAAACATTAAGGCCGTCAGGCAGGCATCTTCAGCGGGTTTCAGAACACAGGCATTGCCCATAGTCAGTGCCGCCCCGACCGAGCGCCCGATAATCTGCATCGGATAGTTCCAGGGAACAATATGTCCTGTAACGCCGTGCGGTTCACGCAAGGTATACACGGTATAGCCATCGAGATAAGGCAGGGTTTCTCCATGAACCTTATCTGCTGCACCGGCATAAAATTCCAGGTATCTGGCCAGTGCTACCGCATCGGCTCTGGCCTGAGTCAGCGGTTTACCGACATCCAGTGACTCCAGATTTGCCAGCTGTTCGGTATGTTGCAAAACCAGCTCACCGAGTTTTGCTAACACGCGCCCTCTCTCAAGCGCTGTTGCGCGACCCCACTGCCCTTGCATTGCCGCAGCAGCCGCGTCTACTGCCAGATCGATATCCCCCTGACTACCGCGGGCGATATCGCACAGGCGCTCTCCGGTAGACGGATTGATCAACTCCAGCAAACCGGCATCGCACGCCGGTTGCCATTGACCGTTAATAAAGCAGTGTCGGGAATCGAACGGTAGATTCAAAGAGGTTGTCATGAAAGTGCTGACCTGGTTTATGACACGGTGTTTCACCGCGGTATTTAAAAGATCGAACATGATTGTATCTTTTCATGCGTGAAAGGTGCACGATTCGCAGGCTGCGAGCCACTGTCAGACATCTGATGCCGTCCGATACCCTGTCTACAAAATTTCTGATTCCACTGCTGTTTGTGTTTTTGTGGAGCACCGGCTTTATTGGCGCCAAGTTCGGCTTGCCATACGCGGAGCCGTTTACCTTTCTGTTTGTGCGCATGGTGATTGCCGCCAGTCTGCTGTTCTTAATCGCTCTTGTTATGCGCGAGCGGTGGCCTGTGCGATTGCGGGATTACGCCAATGTTTCGCTGGTGGGGGTTTTGATTCACGGCGTCTACCTCGGCGGTGTCTTTTTCGCCATTTCCAAGGGGCTGGACGCAGGGCTGAGCGCGCTGATTGTGAGCCTGCAGCCGTTGGTCACTGTGATACTGGCCGCACTGTTTCTGGCCGAGCCCGTAACAAAATGGAAATCAGCCGGTATCGCGGCAGGTTTTCTGGGTGTGTTGATGGTTGTGTTTGGACGCGGTATTGACACCACCGGAGCAATTCCCCTCGGTCTGCTGTTTTGTGTTTTCTCATTGCTGGGTATATCTATCGGGACCATTTACCAGAAGCGCTACTGCACCGGTATCGCGTTACTGCCAGGCGTGTGCATTCAGTACACTGCCAACGTTTTATTTTTACTGGTGATCTGCCTGCAGTTTGAAACCATGCAGATACAGTGGACGGGTAAGTTTATTTTCGCCCTTGCCTGGCTGGTGATCGTGCTGTCACTTGGTGCAGTGTTGTTGTTAATGTGGTTGATTCAAAGAGGTAACGCAGGACAGGTTGCCAGCCTGTTCTATCTTGTCCCTCCCTTTGCTGCGGTTGAAGCCTGGCTGCTTTTTAATGAACAAATGTCTGCAATATCAATTGTCGGCATGCTGTTTTGCGTTGCCGGAGTTGCTATGGTTTTACGAAAATAGACACTTTTTTGTTGATGGGAAAATCCTATGAGCAGCGACGATTATTCAAAACGACTGACCGCAGCCCTGGCCGAACTTGACGCCAAAGGTGTTCGACAAAGTGCCTCTCGCCCGCCATACTTTAGACTGGCCAGGCACTATAACCTGCAGGTCAGGCCACCGTACTATGCATCGCCCGCTTTCAATGCAGTATTTGCGTGCATGGTGTTTTCGGTGTTCTGGGCATTGGCGATGTGGTTGTTTGTGTGGTCTAAAGCTGACATCACGCTGAAAGCGCTTTTTGTACAGTCGGTAAACGGCGGCATTATTGCCGGATTAGCCACCGCACTGTTCTGCTATCTGGCTTTCCGCTTTCATAAGCTCACCCCGTGGGATCAGCTTCTCGAAACTGAAACTACCGATCCACCATAAGGCGTTAGTCCGCTTCTCTAATCAGCACCACCAGTGCAGCGACTATCGCAATCACGCCCGGTATCACGACAGGCGCTATCCACCCGTGACCCAGCAACCCCTCCCATAGAATCACAAACACCGGTACCAGGTAACCATAGGCCATCACCTTGCCGGATGGCAGCCGTCGCGTTGCGTACTGCACCAAAAACACGGTACCTGCAGTGGCAAAAATTCCCAGATAAAGTACCGCACTCCAGGCCACTGTCGGCAAGGCGCGAAATGGTGTCAGCAGTATTTCGTTAAATGCATAAATGGTTGTCACGATCAGTCCACCGCAGATACTTAAAAAACTGAATAACACCACCGGCTCTCCACGATTGAGTAACCGCCCGGCCGGTGTGTATAGCGCATGCATGGCACAACCGATAAAAAACAGCTGTTCTCCGGTTCCGAACCTGAGACTGATAATTGCCTGCAGATCGCCACGGAAAATAACCCAGATAGCGCCAACCCCTGCCAGTGTCAACGCACAGGCTGTCAAGGCACTGGTCGCCTGCCGCATCAATACGTAACCGAACACAGCGCTCATAATAGGAGTCAGTGTAAATACCGCGCTGGTAGAAACCGGATCAGTTAATCGCAGCGCTTCAAACATAAGAATGAAGTATCCAGCTATCAGCCCGCCGACCACAAAGTAGCGCCATGTACTTTTAAACACGGCTATTGACAGATGCCGTACTGATAACGCTGACAGCACAATTGCAGCGGTAAGAAAACGCAGTGCAGTGAGTACCGCCGGATCAATATGTGGAGCTGCCAGATCACCCAGCGTAAACGACACCGATATCACTGCAGCAAACAGCACCATGGCTGCATGGGCTCTTAGCGCCTCGGTCATTTTGTTGTGCACAATAGCTTTAGCGGCGAAGCACGAACACTGAGAATGAACACCTGATCTGATATCATGATGACATCTTACAAGAGTTAATAACCAATGAGTGACAGCGACGATTACACCGTACCTAAGGTATGGCAGTGGCAAAAAGAAAGCGGTGGTAACTGGGCCAGCATTAATCGGCCGGTCGCAGGAGCAACACACGAAAAAGCACTGCCAGTCGGCAAGCACCCTTTGCAGCTGTACTCACTGGCTACCCCGAATGGTGTGAAAGTGACTGTAATGCTTGAAGAGTTGCTTGCACTGGGTAAAACAGATGCCGAATACGACGCACATCTGATAAAAATTGGCGATGGTGATCAGTTTGGCAGCGGTTTTGTAGATGCCAATCCAAACTCTAAAATTCCGGCATTGATCGACCACAGCACCGATAAACCAACACGGGTATTTGAATCGGGTGCAATACTTCTATATCTGGCAGAAAAGTACCATGCATTTCTGCCACAAGATCCGGCGGCCCGCACTGAATGTTTATCCTGGCTGTTCTGGCAAATGGGTAGCGCACCCTACCTTGGAGGCGGGTTCGGGCATTTTTATGTTTATGCACCGGTAAAAATCGAGTACTGCATAGACCGCTTTACCATGGAGACAAAACGTCAACTCGATGTGCTCGACCGGCAGCTGCAGGATAACCAATACCTTACCGGCAGCGAATACACGATTGCAGATATCGCTGTTTGGCCCTGGTACGGTGCTGTAGTGCTAAACGAAGTATACGGTGCGGCCGAATTCCTCGAGGCACATACCTATGCCAACGTAAATCGCTGGGCAAAGGAAATTCAGGCACGTCCGGCAGTGCAGCGAGGTCGCATGGTGAATCGGGTTTCCGGACCGCTTGAGCAGCAATTGCATGAACGGCATGATGCTTCAGATTTCGATACCAAAACCCAGGACAAACAGGCTACCTGAGCAGAATTACTGTCTTCCCTGCTCCGTATCCAGCCCAACAATAACCGCTGACACTAGTGTAAATAGCCTGCATTCACCGCAGGCTCAATGGTGCAAAATTTGCCTGCTGATGCGCTTTTTAAGCGATACCGGGCAAAACAGTGCCAATCTGCGCACAGTTTGAACACTCAACAGATTCATCCAAGACAACTCACTTAAAGCTGTCAAACGATGAGTCGATACAATGCCGCGACACTTCAAAATAATAGATCACTGCCCGTGGGAACCACCTGCGACAGCGTGACAAAAGAATAAAGAAGTACGGCCAGCCCGGCTGTTGCGGAGACGGTTGACATGAATCATCAATACGAAGAAAACTGGGATCA
>CALLLY010000074.1 GCA_938008205.1 uncultured Granulosicoccaceae bacterium | reverse complement strand
GACTGATCGTCGGGCCAAGCCCGCAGTTTTCTTCGGTGGCAAAACTCGCATTATTGATTTTGCATTATCAAACGCGCTGAATTCAGGTGTGCGCCGCATTGCTGTTGCAACTCAGTACAAAGCACATTCGTTAATTGCACATCTGCATCATGGCTGGAATTTCTTGCGAGCTGAACGCAACGAAGGGCTCGAAATTCTGCCTGCAAGTCAGCGTGCCGCCGAAGGTCACTGGTATCTGGGTACTGCAGACGCAGTAACCCAAAATATTGATATCATCGAAAGTTATGGTGTTGAGTACACGATTATTCTTGCCGGTGATCACATCTATAAGCAGGACTACCGGTTGATGCTGGAACAGCATGTCGAGACCGGCGCTGATGTTACTGTGGGTTGTATTGTTGTACCCAAAGAACAGGCCAGTGCTCTGGGCGTAATGAATGTCGATGCAAACGGCCGCATTGCAGACTTTGTAGAAAAACCCGCTAACCCGCCAACACTGCCCGGTGACGATTCCAGCTCAATGGCGTCTATGGGAATTTATGTATTTAATACCAAGCGGCTAATCAGTTTGTTGAAAGATGATGCTGCAGATCAGGACTCCAGTCATGACTTCGGCAAAGATATTATCCCCAGGCTGGTGAAACACGGCACTGCTGTCGCCCATGAGTTTAGTCAGTCATGTGTCAGAGGGCCCTTTTCTACTGAGCCTTACTGGCGCGATGTTGGAACTATCGATGCCTTATGGCAGGCAAATCTCGATCTCACTGACTTTCGACCGGAGCTGGATATTTATGATCAGCACTGGCCGATATGGACTTATCAGGAAGTAACACCACCGGCAAAATTCATTCATGATGAAGACAACCGTCGCGGTAATGCGATCAGCTCTCTGGTTAGTGGGGGATGTATTATTTCGGGTGCCAGAATCAACAAGAGTCTGTTGTTTTCACATGTCAGATGTCATTCATACGCCAGCCTGAAAGAATCGGTGGTAATGCCAAAAGTCACCATTGGTCGTGGTGCCAAAATCAAGAAAGCCGTTATCGATCGAGGCGTTGCCATCCCTGAAGGCTTGCAGGTCGGGTATGATGCTGCTGACGATTCCCGAAGGTTCCGCAGAACCGACGCGGGTGTCTGTCTGATTACGCAGGAAATGATAGACAGGCTGGAAACATAAAACCCACTGCAGGCCTGACATTGCCGGATTCGATAAAACTTCCGTGCATGTAGTGTCTGGTACGACAAAAACGCCTGATTCAATGACTTTGTGCAACAATAGCAACACTTCTGCTCTGGCAGTTTGTCCATCCCCTCTTAACACACAGGTGTTGCTATTAATCGCCCTACGGATGCATCCCGGGTGCTGCCCGATGTAGCGTCGGCATCGGAATCCTCCCGGCCTACACCCCCACCAATCTGGTACCTGGCGTTGTGCGCCGCGGGTGGAGTGATGGGGCTGACGGTACTGACACCGATATTGCCGTTGATCAAGGACGGATTGGGAGCCTCCAGTGCTGCAGTACAGCAACTGTTAACCAGTTACCTCATAGCGCTTGCCATTGGGCAACTCGTGTGGGGGCCTCTTTCAGACCGGCATGGGCGTCGGCCGGTGTTGCTGGTGGGTGCTGTGATGTTCACGCTGGGCGGTGTCGCAGTGGTGCTTATAGAAGACATCGGAATGCTGGTGATTTTCAGGTTTATTCAGGGCTTCGGTGCCGCTGCCTGTATGGCCATGGCCCGTGCGATGGTTAACGATTCGTTCGAAAGAAATGAAGCCGCCAAACAGATGTCTACCATCAGTATGGTGTTGTCTGTTGCACCTGCTATGTCGCTTGCATTTTCCGGATGGCTTGCAGAAATAGCCGGATGGAAAAGTACAATTTTTACGCTGATTCTTTGCGGGTTGCTGCTGTGGGTGTTTGGGTATCGCTTCGGGCGTGAAACACATTTCAATCGTTTGGAAAGGATTAATCTGCTTTCTGTCTTTTCCGCTTATAAGTCAGTATTACGAAATCCAATGTTTAATTTCTGGACGCTGGCCAGCGGTATGCAGGTTGGCATGTTTTTCTGTCTGAATTCTTTTCTGGCATATCAGTATCAACGGAACGGTTACACGCTATCAGAGTTTGGAATGTGGTTTTCCCTGACGCCGCTGTGCTATCTGCTGGGCAACAGCTTTAACCGTGCCTGGTTTGTGAATCAGGGGATAGAACGTGCCGCACTGGTAGGTTGTACGGGGAGTCTAATCTCCGGCCTGTCGATGCTCGCAACGCAAAGCATGGGACTCTCGCATGCGCTTTCCCTGGCGTTACCTTGTTGTTTATTCGGATTTTGCAACGGGATAATTGTTGCGAATTCCACCGTGGGAGCGATTACTGCCGCCGGCAGTCACCGTGGCACCGGTACCGGTATTGTTGGCGCCTGGCAGATGGCGACCGGAGGTATTGCCGGTGCGGCGATCGTTGGGTTTGGCGGGGCGCAAAACTTCACCACAGCGATTATGGTGGTGATCGCAATGGGTTGTGTATCAGTGATGTCGATGGTGTATGTCTATCGCCGACGAGAAGCCAATCAATAGGTATTTTGCTTAACTTTTAGTATCCAAAGTACGGACAAAGTTTCTGATATCGTCAATCAGCAGTTCGGGTTCTTCCATCGCTGCAAAGTGTCCTCCGCGAGGCATTTCTGTCCACTGCGTGATGTTGTAAATGCGCTCAGCGTAACTGCGTGGTGGCCAGGCTAATAGTTCTTTGGGGAAAAGCGCACAAGCTGTTGGGACTTCAACGCGGTTACCTTCGGGTGATAAAACTCTACCGCCTTCCTCACGGCGACCATAGTAGATCCATGAGGCAGTGTTGAAGGTTCGCGTCACAACGTAAACCATGATATTTGTCAGTAGCTGGTCTTTGGTATAAACACTTTCCACGTTACCGTTTTTAATATCCGACCAACCATGCATCTTTTCCAGTATCCACGCGGCTACCCCCACAGGACTGTCCATCATGGCATAGCTTAAGGTCTGCGGTTTAGTTGCCTGCTGTGTTCGATAGCCATCTTGTATGATCTGATCGCGATCAAATTTTTCAGCCCAGGCAGTTTCCTCTGCGCCTTGCGGAGCGTCTTTATGCCTCATGGTAAGGATGTTGATGTGTATCGCCTGGCACGCCGGATGTTCGTAGCCCAGCCAACTGGAAATTGCACCACCCCAGTCTCCACCTTGTGCGATATAGCTGTCGTAGCCCAGGACATCAGTCATGAGTGTGTTGAACACCGATGCCATTTGTCTTGGACCATAGGGTCTGGGAGGGCGGCCGGAGAAACCAAACCCCGGTAGTGACGGTGCAACAACATCAAATGCATCTTCCACTGAGCCGCCGTGATTCTCTGGGTGTGCCAACAGATCAATAAAATCCAGGAATTCTACTATCGTACCCGGCCAGCCATGGCTGATGATCAGCGGTTTGGGGTTGAGTCCACTGCCTTTTTCATAGATGAAGTGCAGGTCTATGCCGTCTACCGGCGCTTTAAAATGCGAGAAGCGGTTGATCTTCTGTTCTTCCAGGCGCCAGTCAAATTCATCAACCCAGTAGTCGCAAAGCTCTTTCATGTAGTCGAGATTGGTGCCGTAGTCCCAACCGCCATCATCCGGCATTTCGTGCCACGGGTATTCTTGTACTCGCGTTCGAATGTGTTGCAGCGTTTTGTCCGGTACCGCGACGGTGAATGGTTGGCACATGTTCATCGGCTAAACTCTATTTTCCATGCTTGCAAACGGTAACGTGAAACTGGCGGTGACGAAACTGAATTTTCTTATATACCTTCGATTGTCGCGACTCGTCATAGAGTCGTGAAGACTGCTGCAAGCTACAGGCTCGCGGCGAATTAGTGAACGATCTGCAACCATCCGCGGCATAATTCATTGATTATATGAGTTAAGGTAGTGATCAAGGTGCGCCCGGATCGCACCGGAATAAAACAACACAATATCTTGTGAAATAGAATAAGAGAGCTCACAAGAGCTCCGTGACTTGTATGGCCAGCCAACACGAAATCGTTGTAGAAGAGTGGCAATCCCGGGCAAGGGAGATGGCAGAGTGGGCAATGGAGAAGCTGACAAATCGCAAAGATGTGTGGGGTCAGTACGCTTCTTTAACGCCCGGAGAACAGAAAAAGCTCGGGCGCACTTATAAAGCTATGACGCTACCGGTTGCTGCCAAGCGCGGGCCGGATATGGTCACTCTGGATAAACTCACCCGGCACTTTGCCAGTGCCCACCGGCAGCGCCCGCAGATCATTGGGTTGCACGCCAAGAGTAAGGAAAACACCAGTCGCTGGTTTGGTATCGATATCGATATGCATGACAGCGAAAAAGCCGATGCTGAAGAGCACGCAAGGCGAAACCTGGTGGGAGCCATTAACTGGTGGCGGAAACTGCAAGCCATGGGTTACGACCCGTTGCTGTTTGACTCAAACAATAACGGTGGCTATCACTTGTGGGTGCTGTTTGATGAGCCGGCACCGACTGAGCATGTATTTGCGATGGCTTATTCGATTGTGTCTACCTGGGAGGAGAACAATCTGAGTGAAGAGCCCGAGACCTTTCCGAAAAAACCAAAAGACAAAGACGGTGATAGCTTAGGTGCATGGTTTCGACTGCCTGGTTTGCACCACACGCGTGACCATATCAGCACCGTTTGGAGCGGCGATGAGTGGCTGGATGATCCGTGGTTATCAGGCCATGCAGCAATGGACGCAATGTTGCAATGTGTTGGCGGGCCACCACCGCCGGTGCAGCGTGCACCGGATGATCACAGCCGCATCACCATTCGGGGTGTTGAGGGCAAGCGCGGACAGGCGCTAAAGGCAAAGCCAAAGCGCGCTGCTGACAGAAAACGCAGTTTTGCCAGAACCTCACGAGCAACGGTTTGTGTTGATCTGGACGGGGTGCTGGCTGAAAACACCGGGCGTCTGTCTGACATTGGTGATCCTGTGGACGGTGCAGTGGAATTTACCAGACGGCTGTCTGAAACTGCTGACATTGTGATACTGACGTCCAGACTTGCTCGTGAGAAAACTGCCAGTGCGGAGTACCGCAAGATGGTGTTACGAATAGAAGACTGGCTGGAAGAACATGGTTTCACCTATAGCCGTGTGCATACCGGGCAGGGTAAACCGCCGGCCAGTGCCTATGTGGATGACCGTGCGGTAGCCTGCAGGCCAAAAGACGAAGGGGTTGTCGCCTTTGATAATGCGTTGGAGCAGGTTGAGCGACTAACTCGTTAAACAAGAGATATCTATGCCCAGATCATTAACGTTTAAATTTGGTGACAGCGAATTTGGCTGTGAATTAAACAAGGTTGATCGATCCAAGTTATATGGATCGGTTGATCTCGAAACACGTGATCACGAAGGAAACCGCTGTGGGCTTGCCACATTGGCTAACGACGGTAAAACACTGATTCCCTATGGCGGTACGGCATTCGGTTATGTCAATGATGAAGGCGAGTGGGTTGAGCGATCAGAGCTTTCACCGGTGGATCTGTCCGGCGAGTCGCTGGAGGTATTGCCCTCGAGCTTTGATTTAACAATCGAGTTAAACAAAAAGGTCAGTGTCGCCGAGTTTCTCAACCATAGTATGCGACTTTGCTACGCGCTGGGGAACGATGGTGATTTCGATGACAAACTGCTTTCGTCATTACAGGCGGGTGATATTTATCAGTTTGATTTTCTGTATCGTGAAGGTGTCAGTGCTGATCCGGCGTTTTTAATCGCTGCAGATGATGCGCAGGTTTGGATGTTAGTCGGCAGGCCGTCCAGTATTGATTTTGTCGGTCTTGATCAGGCTGCGGTGTCCTTTGGGGCTGCAGATTCAGAGGACGAGGAAGCTGATGAGTTTGACTTTGAAATGCTCTAGTGGTCGTGATGCCTCTATTAGTAACTATGACGAATCCTCCTTAGTTAAGATCACACTCGAGGTAGCTGCGAATGCCAAATATTAATCTGACCGATAGCAGAAAGCGCGATGCAGTGGTTAAGGCGGAAAATATCGGGGTTGATGATGAAATTCGTTATGTTGATTCCGACGGCAAGAATGCCTATACCCGTAAAATTCTGAAAGCCACGGTCGACCATGACTACGACACGCTGGTCAAAATCTACGATGATGATCCGGAAAAAATGGCGCTTGCTCTGGTGGATGGGGACC
>CALLLY010000073.1 GCA_938008205.1 uncultured Granulosicoccaceae bacterium | reverse complement strand
GATGGCAAGATTGTCGGGAGTAAAGCAGGCTCGACAGTAGCCATTTCGATTGATAGTCTGCCCGCGCAAAAGTTCCGATTGCAGCGCTTTGGTGACGACTTTGCTATCGATCATAGAGCGCCTGGATTCTGGAAACTTCTGGCGCAAAAGGTGGCAGGTGCCAACACTGTGGTAACGGGTGGTGCTGGAACGCCACATCGGTATAGCTTATCTGGTTTCACTGCAGAATTCGAAAACGCCTGTGGGTGGCTGGACTCTGCCAATCGTTATCAGGAGTTCGTAGAGTTGTATCGTTAATCCTGTAATTGGTCATTCTGTGGTTATCGAACAGCACAAACATTAGTGCAAATTTCGGAGACCAGCAAATTTTCAAATTTTGTCAGGCTGCGCAGCGACCGTGGCCGCTGTGCACAGTTAACTGCGTTAGATATTGGCGCCACCCCATAGCACACTGAATGCTTCGCAATGGATAAGTACCGAGGTGTACTCGTTGATATCTATGTCTGCCGGCAACACGTACTCCTGATCTCCTTTTTTGTTTTTCAGTTTGGAAATGAATATTCCGTTGGTTGTTGCGTTTTTACCGGTGACATCCGAGATATCCTGCTTCGACAGAAAAATTTTCAGATCCGGCCCCCCTTTGGTCTTAAAGCCGTCTTTAAATTTAATCACTGTCTGCCCCTGTCTGCTTTCAATTTCCCAGGCGCCCTTGATTTTGTATTGTTTATTGACCCATGTGCCTTCGTTGACGGTCATTGCGTACGCCTGATTCCAAGCGATGGCAGAGAAAAATACCAGCAACAAAATCATGAATGCGTGGCGGATATTTGTGGGAAGTGAGAATGAATTTGACATTGTTGCACCCTGGATTGAGCTTGTGGTAAATGCAGAGCAAGTCGCGTCTGCTTTTTCAGGTAATCAGACGCGTGTTCCGCAGCAGGGTTCTGGTGGGGTTCTAACTGTTGTTAAGCGAATTGGTCACAGAACTATCACGAACTCTTCGTCCGGCAAGAGCTTTTTCGTCTTTGCTGAAACCTGCTGCCGAGTGCAAACGGGGTTTTGTCTTGCCTTCGGTAAAGTCCGAAAGTTTGTACCGACGCTTCCCGTGCGAGCCGGTTACCTGTAAAAAGGCAAGTGAGCGATTAGTGAATGTATCGGCACCACGCTTGAGGGAAACGTATGTCCAATACCGTTAATTTAATTCCGCCTCCGTTTAAGGTGGGGAATATCGAAGTGCAACAGGTGGTTGAAATGCAATCGCCTTTATTTGCTGCCAATGAATTTCTCCCCACCGCAGACAAGGAAACTCTGGAATCACTGAGACCTCAGTTTGAGCCGTGGGCAATTTGCCCTGCTACCGGTAAGCTTGTTCTCGCCATTCAGACGTACATACTGCGTACCACACGACATACAATTCTTGTGGATACCTGCGTGGGTTGTGACAAAGTGTCTGGAATTGCTCCCTGGCATATGCGCAATGACCGCCGCTGGCTGCAGCGCCTGGCATCGGTCGGGGTATCGGTTGACTCAGTGGATTATGTTTTTTGCACTCACCTGCATGGTGATCATATCGGCTGGAATACGCAGTTGATTGATGGTCGTTATGTGCCGACCTTTCCGAAGGCCAGATATGTGTTTTCCAAAAAAGAAATTGAATGGCAGGCGGATATTACAGATGAAAACCGCAAAACTGCGTATCAGCAAAGCGTGGTTCCTGTTATCGAGGCCGGGCAGGCGCAGATTGTGGAGTCAGATTTTGCGCTTGATGATGAGGTGTGGTTAGTGCCAACACCGGGTCATACACCCGGGCATGTTGCGGTGCATGTAAAGTCTGCCGGGGTAGAGGCTGTGCTGGTGGGAGATGTTATACATTCACCGATACAGTGTGCTCACCCGCAATGGGTAGCGATGCCTGATAGCGATCCGGCAATGGCTGCAAAAACACGCCGGTCGGTGTTGGAAAACTGTCTGGCAGAAAATCATTTGGTTTTGACCTCACACTTTCCGCTTCCGTCTGTTGGCAGAGTTACAGCAGCCGGCAGTGACTTTGGATTTACCTTCCAAACCTGATCATGTGCAGGTTATTGAGTCTAATCTGTGTGGCCGTTGTGGCACTGACGCTTGCAACGGTTTCAGTAGCGGACAACTTTGATAACACTGATACTCGCCGCGCCCCGGCTGCGGAACTGGAAATTGCACGATTGATTTTTGATCACAACAGTGTCAGTACCTGGGGTCCGGGCAGGCCATGGTGGTCAATAGACTGGCCGGATGCGGAAGAACACTTTACTCGCGGTGTGGCGCGTTATACTAATATAGATATCGCTTCAGACAGTCGGCACATTCGATTAACTGACCCGGCTATCTTTGATTTTCCGTGGCTTTTCGTACAGCAGGTCGGGCGCTGGCATCTTCGTGCTATGGAACAATTGCAGTTGCGGGAATATTTACTGCGTGGTGGTTTTATGGTGGTTGATGATTTCCACGGCCCGGAGCAATGGCAGGTTTTTATCGACGGATTGCAGCTTGTTTTGCCTGAGTACCGGATTGTCGATATCCCGAGTGGAGATGAGTTGCTTCATGTACTCTACGAACTGGAGCAACGTACGCAAATACCGGGACGCAGGCATTTGTACAGCACTGGTAGCGGTATCGAAGTTCACATGCCACATACTCCTCCGCGTTGGCGGGGTATTTACGATGAGCATGGTCGCTTGATGGTGGCTATTAATTTTAATATGGATATGGGAGATGCCTGGGAGCATGCCGATGATCCTGACTATCCGATGTCAATGACATCGCTGGCTTATCGCTTTGGCATTAACTACCTGATCTATGCCCTGACACACTGATTGCTCGCATTGTAGAGTGAAACGCAGGTAAACTGGCTGAGTGTACAACACCCCTCACGTCGAGCCTTGAAATGCCAAAATACAAACTAACCTACTTCGATATTGACGGTGGACGCGCCGAACCGATACGCATCGGTCTACATGCTGCCGGAGTTGAATTTGAGGACCACCGAATCAGCTTTCCTGAATTTGGTGAGCAGCGTTCCGACATTCGATTCCATGCGGTTCCGGTGCTTGAAATTGACGGGCAACAAGTAACACAATCCAATGCGTTAAGTCGGTTCGTTGGTAAGATGTCGGATCTGTATCCTGCAGACCCGCTACAGGCACTGTATTGCGATGAGGTGATGGGAGCAATGGAAGACCTTACCCATTATGTTGTTCAAACTTTTGGTCTGGAAGGAGATGCGTTAAAAGAGGCGCGTCAACAACTCACTGAAGGCCGGATAACCGTTTTTCTCAAAGGTACGGAGCAGTTGCTGCGTCGTGG
>CALLLY010000072.1 GCA_938008205.1 uncultured Granulosicoccaceae bacterium | reverse complement strand
CCTGGCGCGTGTGGCAGAGTCCCCGACAACTGCGTTGAGTACCGCACAAAAAGCACTGGCAACAGGTTCTGCTACTCGTAGTCTGAATTTTTTTAAGAGCTTTTACGAAAGTAACCAGCGTGTTCCCGAGTACCTGAAATACAACGGTGCTGATGTTGATGACTGTGTGAATAACCAGCCGGCGGATTGTCTGGCACGCGGAACCGAGAGTTTGTTTGATGGTGAGGCGCGCATCTACGCCCAAATCGCACGCCTGTCGTTATTGCTTGGTGACTCTGATTTTTCTAACCGGATTATCAATGAAAAGATCATTACCGATCGTGTTGCTAGTGTCGCGGATCCTCGTTATGGCGTCATTGGTGTCTCAACGACCGGGCAGGACGATGCGGAAGCCTGGAACATACTGGAGTCGGTATTCTCTATCTGTCTGAATGCCACGACAACAGACGATAACGGCCCACCGGTTGCCAACAACAATCCACCGGTCGCGACTACCGACAGATTTACCACCAATGAGGAGTCTGCGCTAACACTGACAGCTGCACAGTTGTTGTCGAACGACACAGATACTGACAGCGATACATTGTCTGTCTCCGGTCTGCCAAGTCGCAGCGCTAATGGTGGTCGTATAGAACTGCTGCCTTCCGGTGATTGGGTTTATACCCCTGCAATTAGCTTTAACGGTTCGGATACGATTTCCTATGCGATCAGCGACGGCCGTGGCGGTAGCGCCATTGGCGAGATCAACATTGAAGTTATACAGGTGCCGAAGACTGATCATCTTGCCGAGAGCGTTACTATTCTATCCGGAGCGCTTAACTACGGTTCGGTAGACTTTTTAAACAGTGATGATGCAGATACCTATGATATAGATTCTGCGTCCACCGAAACCGGCAACATTGTTGATTGGTTTAGCAGTGGTCGAATAGTAAATCGCAGCGAAGTTTCACGACTTCAGGCCACTTATTCGGGGCACTATTCAATAGCCGGAGTCACACAGGAAACCTTTTTGTACAACTTTGCGCTTAATGAGTGGGTGAGTTTTGATACCCGTATTGTGGGCGATCAAACTGACTCTGTGGTTCGTATTGATATTACTGACAATCCTCGTGACTTTATAGCTGCTGATGGAGAAACTCGAATAAGGATCAGAGGTGTGCAGGCATCTCAGGCGCCGACGGTTTGGGCAAATTCGATATCCTGGAAAGCCTATCGTGGAGCAGAATTGCAAACCAACACGGTGCCGGTGGCATCTAATGTATCGGTGACAACCACCACGAACACACAGGTTGCAATTGAGTTGTCCGGTAGCGATGCAGACAATGATCCGTTGACTTATGCATTGGACGTTGGTGCACTCTCAGGACAGCTTAGCGGGACAGCACCACTACTGACCTACAATCCCCCACAAGGGTTCGCCGGAACAGAAAACTTCAACTACACGGTGAATGACGGCTTGGCGACCAGTGCGCAAGGGTCGGTTTCTATTGCGGTGGTCGCACAAGGGACCATTAGTAACCTTGCAACCGGCATAACACTGGATGGAAATCTTGCAGACTGGTCGGGGTATATCCCGTTTGCTAATGATCCTGCAGATACTGCCAATCCACTGGATTGGAGGAAGGCGTGGATGGCACATGATGCCTCGGCATACTATCTTGCCTATCAAAACAACGGACCGTTAGATGTATCCTGGGGGCAGACGATTTATCTTGATATCGATAATAATGCTGCTACCGGCTACCAGGCAGGGCTGTCTATTGGAGCCGATCGTGTTATTCAGGGGCGTTTTCTGTATCGCTATACCGGTACGGGGGCTAACTGGAGCTGGGAGTTTATCACTGAGCTTCAGGGAGTATCGGCCAATGGAAATTTCGAATATAGTTTTGAACGTAGTGCATTGAACAACACAGATACCATCAGGCTGGCGTTTGTCGGGTCGAATGAACCCTATGGAGGCACCGTTGAGGATCTCTATCCCGATGGCGTCTACAATACCAGCGCGCTAAGCAGGCATCTCGAATATTCAGCAGTCGTTTCGAATAATAGCGCGCCTGTTGTGAGTGATATGGGCGTGGTGGCAACTGAGCGTAACCTGCTTGAGTTTGTGCTCAACGCCGCTGACGCCGACGATGATGCATTGTTTTACACCATAATCTCGCAACCGCAGAACGGTGTGTTGGGTGGTACAGCGCCGCAAATGAGCTATATGGCGGATGATGGTTTTACCGGCACCGACTCTTTTACTTACCGGGTTAGTGACGGAGCCCTGAACAGCGCCATCGCCACTGTCTCTATCACTGTGCAGTCTGTGGCGCAGGCAAATATCCCGAGTAACCCGGTGACTGGAATTACTGTGAATGGTGATCTGTCTGAGTGGACCCAGTTAACCAGCTTCGCAATTGATCCGGACGATGTCACCGGTGCCGAGAATCCGGTCGACTACCTCAGTGCTGCAATGGCGCATGACGGATCACGTTTCTATCTTTCATTCAGTAACGACGGGCAGGATGTTTCAGCTTTGCCGGAGTGGCTGTACACAATCTATATCGACACGGATCTCAACGCAGACACCGGTTACCAGAGCGGACTGGCCATTGGTGCAGATTATATGCAGCAGGGCAGTGGTGTTTTTAAGTACAACGGCACTGGATCAGACTGGACCTGGCTGGCAATCGCCGGCTCGGAACGGCAAGTGCTCGGGGCCAGTGTTGAGCTGGCTATTGCACGGCAGTCGATCGGTGATCCTGCAAATCTAAGGTTTGTTATGATTGGTGATAACCTGTCTATCAACGGCAGCGTTGAAGATGTTTATCCCGATGGCACCTATGACAGCACGGCGGCGATTCGTTATCTGGAATACCGAACCGGAGGCAGTCAGCTTGAACCTTTGTTGTTACCGGCAATCGACAGCACACAGTTACCGGTATTTGGCCGACAGGAAGCATCGCGTAATCCCCGATTAAGCGAGCAGACTGGTGCGGTCGTAGCCGGAGGATCAGGTGCAATAGGCTTAGGTATAATAAGTTTGTTGCTGGCAGGAGGCTTAAGTGTCAGATACTGGAGAAGGCGGTCTGCTCAGGGACGCACAGTCCATTAAACAGGAATGAAGTGAAGTACATCTGCCTGTGACCAGGCAGATGTTCGTTAGCGTTTTGCCGCGTAGTACGATACCCGTCTTTCCAGGTACGCCAGTAATTCTGAAATACTGAACGCCAGTGCGAATAGAACCACCACTACCGCCCAGAAGTGTTCCATCAGAAAGTTGTTGGCATACAGTTCGAACAGTGCACCAAAGCCGACAATCGAGATTAATAGTTGCCCGATTATCACACCTTTGACTGCGCGTATAACGCCAATACGTACGCCGCCGAGTATTTCCGGTAGTGCTGCCCAGAAGTATACCTTGCTGAATGCTGCCCAGGGCGTTGCACCGAAACTCTGTGCCATCTCCAGAAGTGAGCGGTTAATCTGCATGACACCGGCGCGTGCGTTAAGGATAATAATCCAGATCGCAAACAAGGTTGCTGTGATAATAATTGACTTCATGCCAAATCCGAACAACACCAAAAGCACCGGCACCAGCGCCGTTAACGGAGCGCTTAAAAAGATATTAACCCACGGTAACAGCAGTTCGTCAATCAGGCGGTTTTTACCCATGAGAATTCCCGTAGGTATGCCAATCGCGATGGCAAAGAAAACACCGGCACAGAATGCATAGGCCGTTTCATAGAGTGCTTTTTGAAACGCCGGAGAGCCGATTACTTCAAATAAGGTGGTAATGACTGCCGATAATGGGGGCACGAAGAACGATACTTCCATGCGTCCGATAATCTCCCATACTAATCCCCAGATTATCAGCGATGACATGCCTGGTAAGCGTATACCGAAAAGTTTCATCGCTTACTCCACATAGGTTCGTAGTGAATCCCAGATTTCATCGACAATATCCAGGTACTCCGGGTCTCGACGTATGCTATGAGAATCTTTCTCACGGAGTCCGGTCGGCCGAATGATGTCAGAGACCCGGCTGGGTCTGGGCAGTAGTATGGCTATCTGATCGGAAACGTAAACTGCCTCTTCGATAGAGTGTGTGACAAATATAAATGTCTTGTTCTCATTTGCCACCAGGGCTAACAGGTCTTCCTGAAATTTTCGGCGGGTTTGTTCATCGACGGCGGAAAAGGGCTCATCCATAAGCAGTACGTCTGCATCGACTGACAATGCTCTGGCCAGTCCAACACGTTGTCGCATGCCTCCGGAAAGTTCATGAGGGAAACTCTTTTCAAAACCACTCAAGCCGACATCCTTAATATATTTTTCTGCAATGTCTTCACGTTCTGTTTTTGCAATGCCACGTAGCTCTAGCCCGAAAGCAACGTTGCGTATTACCGACGCCCAGGGCAATAAAGCAAAATCCTGAAACACGAAAGCGCGATCAGGTCCCGGACCGGTGACCGCCTTACCATCCACTTGAACTTCACCAGCTGTGGGTTCCAGTAAACCTGCGATAATTTTTAGAAGGGTGGTTTTTCCACAACCCGATGGACCCAGTAGTGAGGTCAGCTGTCCGCGGGGAAATTCCAGAGTCAGATCTTTGAGTGCTTCAACTGGTCCGTAGTTTTTCGACACATTGTGAGCTGAGACGGCGATATCCTGAGTCACAGGGCTTGACTGATCCATAGCGTGATTAGTCTGAGGCATAGCCACGAGTGTTTCCTTCAAAGAGGTAGTGCTCAAGTCTTTCGAGCAGATTAAGAAAGAGTACAGCCAGCAAAATAATTGAGAATATTGCCGCGTACATACTGGCGTAGTCTGCGATGGATCGGCTGTAGGTGATGATATCGCCAACACCCGTCGGAGTGATTTTTAACTCGGATAGTATGGCGCCGATAAAACCGGCTGATACGCCAAGTCGCAAGCCTGAAAAGATCACCGGTGATGCAGCAGGTATGATTATTTTTAGTATCACTTCCCACCAGCTCGCCTGAAAGGAACGACCCATTTCGGTGAGCGAGGTCGGGGTATTGCGTACTGCACCGGCAGTGTTCAGGACAATGACCGGCATGGCCATGATGCAAACAACAAATATCTTGGACGTCAGGCCGATGCCGTACATCATCACTAGCAACGGAATGAGTGCTGCGAGCGGTGCTGCCTGCATGACTATAAAAATAGGTGAGAACAGCCAGTCAAAGAATTTGCTTAAACCGATCCACAAGCCCATAGCATTTCCGGTAACGGCAGAGATAGCTACGCCGATTGCCAGAGGTTTAAGCGTTTCGGCATATGCCTGCCAAAGGGAGCCATCAAATGCCATTCGGCCAAGGGCTGCCATGGATTCAAAGAACGTCGGGAAAGCATAGCTAACCGGAATTCGACCGGCGATTTCCCAGGCGCCAAATACAATAACCGCAGAAAATATTTTTAAGTATAGAGAGCGATGCGTCACTGTGTGTATCCGTGATATTGCGTCTGGGGTAGTCCGGCTCATTATCGAGCCGGACGAAATCACACAAGCTGATTACTTGGCCGTGGCGGCATCCAGAGGTGCGAGATACCAGAAGTCTTCAATGTTCAGTGTAGATGGATCACCCTCGAGCTGACCGGCCTGGCTGTACCATTCCATATCGGCCTTGGCTGCTTTGAGACCACCGCCCATAGGATCATATAGTCCGCCCTCAGCGGCTTCGGTATAGAAGTTGTCCAGCTCACCCAGAATCTCTTTTGGCAGCTGTCCAATAGGGCCATCCGGATTAGTTTCTTTGCTAATGATTGTCGGGTCGGCAGCCATATCTGCCCAGGTGCTGGCGAGTGCATCGACGAAGATCTGAACATCTTTCTCGTTGGCTTTTATCCAGTCAAGGTTGGCGAACAGTGCTTCGTCACTTGCTTCTACTTCAAACATTGGCAGCACATTGAATTTACCTTCGTGCTTGCGCATGACTTTGTTCTTGTTCGATAGATCAATAATCGTGGCATCGGCCTGACCGGCGACCAATGCAACAACACGATTTGCAGAGCCGGGTACGTAGGATCGCTTGCCAAACTTGATGCCCACTTTGTCTTCAATGACATTGGCTATTGAGTCTGTACCACCACCACGTGAGTGCAGCAGAATTGGCTCTCCATTGAGGTCTTCCAGTGAACCGTACTTTTTGTTTGTGACAGGAAAAAATTTCAGCTTTGATAGCTGGAAGAGGCGCTTTGGAGCGTTGCATTGCAGAGTACGGTGTGCCGAACCCGATATCCATCTGTCCGCTTAAGACGGCCTGAATAGCGAGTTCTTCATCTGAAAATGCAGTCCATTCGTAGTCCAGCCCATTGGCTTTGCGCGTTCCAGTGCGACAAAGAAAGCGGCTAGTTCGTCCGATGGTGTCTCGGCCAGCGCAATACGGATTTTTTCTGCGTTGGCGGCTGACATGGTAATACCGAGTATTACCGGAATGGCTAGTACAGATTTAGCCAGTTTATTAAAAAAGCTTTACATGTTTTCCTCCAGTGAAGATTAATTCACGTAGCAATGGTGTTCCTCAACGAGTGAGGAGAGTTAAATCTGCCGGCAATTACTACACATCGCCAAACAGCCTTTTTGAAACTGAGTTCAGGTGGTTTTGCATCGCGCTATGGGCAGCAACCGGATCACGCTGTTCAACTGCATCTACGATTAGATTGTGTTCGTTAAAACTGGTGTGATCCGCAGGTGGTCTTTCTGTGTGGCGGATAACCTGCCGCCAGGCGACAGCGCGACGTACCTGGTTGAGATAGTCAAACAGGGAAATCAGTAATATGTTTCCAGTCGCTTCCGCCATTGAGCGATGAATTGCATCGTCGTCTGCTTCATAGGTATCCCAGTTTGTAGCCGCCATTGCCCGGTCGCGTGCATTCTTTAACCGGTTTACTGAATCGCCGGACGCATTGACAGAAGCTTCGCGTGCAATTGCCGGTTCCAGTGACAGGCGGGCTCTCATCATTTGAATAGGAGTGACTTGATGGCTCAGTTCGGCAAGGCCGGGGACTGTTGCCAGCGTTTGCGGGGTGGTGATAAGGGTGCCCTTACCAACATGGCGCCAGATAACCCCTTCACGTTCGAGCGTATCGAGACTTTTGCGCAATGCGTTTCGAGTAACCCCCAGCGCCTGAATTGATTGGCGTTCTGCGGGAAGCCGATCACCAGGGGAGTATTCGCCATCATCGATAAAAGCCCGCAACAAACGCAGCGCGTTATCAGGTTCGACGAAGTCTGGTTGAAGTTGCATGTTCAAAGTAATTGCGTGCAATTGGTCTGTATTGGTTGATCAATAGTGCGATTGGTCTCAATTTAGTCACAATCAAAGCTTATTTGTAACCAAATTTGTACTTGATGCATAATTGATCCGAATTGATTTGTGTACACGCACAACAACAAAGGATTTTCATGTCTGCTTTCATTATTGATACGCCGCCAGTAGTTGCTTTACCCGTTGAGGGCTCTGATGCGAAGTTTCCAGTGCGAAGGGTCTACTGCATTGGTCGCAATTACGCTGCACATGCGGTCGAGATGGGACATGATCCTGATCGTGAGCCGCCATTCTTCTTTCAGAAAAACCCAGATAACCTCGATAATTCTGGAGAATTCCCTTATCCGCCGCAATCATCTGATGTGCATCACGAGATTGAGATGGCGGTGATGTTGAAATCGGGTGGCGACAATATCTCCATTGAAAAAGCGCTCGAACATGTTTACGGCTATGCGCTGTCGCTGGATATGACACGTCGTGATCTGCAGGGTGAGCAGAAAAAGATGGGGCGTCCGTGGGAGATTGGTAAAGCATTCGAACGCAGCGCACCGGTAGGAGTTATTCATCCGGTTGACGCAGTAGGGCACCTGGAAGAAGGTCGTGTTGAATTGAAAGTTAACGGTGAAACCAGGCAAGAAGGTGATCTTAATCAGATGATCTGGAAGGTGCCTGAAATGATCTCATATCTTTCGGACTACTTTACTTTGGCGGCTGGTGATGTAATTTTGTCCGGAACACCTGCAGGTGTTGGCCCCGTGAATAAGGGAGATGTTATGGAGGTGAGCATTGCAGGGCTTGGCTCCATGATAATACCTGTTACCTGATTACACACGGCGCTGGGGTTGTTGTAAAAGTTGTCTTTATAAGGCGTTCGGACTGCATGGTCAGTTCAACGCCACTGGTATGCACAAAATATTTTGTAAATCTGAATCGGGCGGCGTAGTAGAAATGACCAACTCTGAAAACGATACTATGAAAGGTTTTGTGAACCGATTCGATAGCCCATGCCACGTACAGTTTCAATAAACAGGGTTTTATCTTTGCCAAGTTTTTTTCTGAGCCGTCCAATATAAACATCGACTACATTGGTCAGTGGGTCGACATTGGCGCCCCACACATTATTCAAAATGCGCTCACGGGAGAACAGTTTCTCCGGGTTGCTCATGAGTAGTTCGAGAATGCAGAGTTCTTTAGCTGTCAGTGAGATATCCGTGCCTGCTACCGTCACGGTTTTCGATTCGGTATTCATCGCAACATCGGCAATTGTGATCACCGGGCTGAGTCCTGCCGGGTCTCTTTGCCGTCGGCAGACGGTTTCTATTCTGACCAGTAACTCGTCGATGTCGAATGGCTTGGTCATGTAGTCATCAGCGCCCATTCGCAATCCGTGAACAATATCTTCAATGCTGTCCATGGCGGTAAGCATGATTATCGGGATCTCTATTTTGCGAATCCGAAGTTCCTGACAAACATCGAGACCAGAGATGCCCGGCAACATAAGATCAAGCAGTATAAATTCAAAGTCGCCATTCTGAATGACACTCACGGCATCCTCACCTGAAGCAAGACGAGTGCTTTGGTGGCCTTCTGTGTGCAGCGCCCTGACCAGAAAATCGGCAATCCGGTCGTCGTCTTCGACAATCAGAATTCTCAATTCACTACCCTCAATTGAACTTCCAGTGGCAACGTAACCGTTGCGGTAGTGCCTTCCCCGTTTTGCCCATCCAAACTGATAGTGCCTCCGTGGGCATCGATAATTGACTTGGCGACGGGTAAACCGAGGCCGGCACCGGTGGCTTTGCCCGACCCTGCGCTGCCGCGATAAAAGCGTGAGAATACCTGACTTGCCTCATTGTATTTAAGTCCGATCCCAGTGTCCTTTATTTCAAGTGTGAACAGTTTATCCAGTTCTCGGACAGTCACTTCGATAACTGACTCGCTGTAGGAATATCGCAGAGCATTGTCAAGAAGGATCGTCACAACCTGCTTAATTCTTCCTGCATCAACGTTGGCGATAAGATCGTGGTGAGGCGTATCCTGAGTGATCTGTATATTCTTTTCCTGAGCGATCACCGCGAAATCCTCACAGATGTCGGTGACCAGAGGAACCAGTGACACCGGACGTTTATGAATCGGGGCTTTTCCGTCTTCCGCACGTGCAACGAATAACAAGTCCTGTACAAATCGGGTGGTATGTACGGTTTGTTCTTTTATCCGGCTAAGCGCATCAATATATTCAGCTGTGGTTTTTGTCTCTCCGCGCAACGCGATATCTGCTTCTCCCTGCATTATCGTGAGTGGGGTTCGAAGCTCATGACTGATATCAGCAAGGAACTGCTTTCGAGTTTCGCTCACCTGCTCAAGCATCTTGTTGGAATTTTGTAGCTCCTCAGTTCTGCTGTCGATAATAGAGGTGAGTGTCTGCTGAGTATTGCGCTCACGATCACGCTGCAATTCGACTTCTGCTGCCATTTCATTGAGCGTTTTCCCAAGTCCCGAAAATTCCTCTTCGACATCGTTCGGGACCCGGTAGGAAAAATCACCGGTCTGGTAGGCTGTGGCGGCATGCTCAAACGCAGCGACGGATCGACTTAGTGCGCGCCAGGTAGTAATGAGTAAGTAAGAGCCAAAAAAGATAAAACACAAAAAGATCAGTGACAGCAATCTAGTGAGGATCGTATTGAGTTCCTGTTCAACCAGCTGGGTCTCCCGCACCTCTCGCAGCTCCTCAGATAAAGCCTCGTCAATCAGCCGAATAAAATTACCTTCAACCTCATGACTGCGAAGCTTACCTAGCGCTGCAGTAGCACCTGCTTCATTGTTGTTGGCAACAGCGACTCTAACCAGTTCGCTGCCACGAATAATTTCTTCTGCAAGCAATTCTATTTTATTGAAGTGTTCAAGTTCGGCGGCTTCTTTTATGTCGCCTACATGCGTTAGCTCTGCTGCAATGCTTTCCCTGACATCACGAAGTGCAGTTCGCAGGGCTTCCTTATTGCGAAAACGCTCCTGCAGATTGGTTAAGGTGCCACTTTCAACTATTTCACCAATCGCACTAAGCTTACGGTAGGTGTGATCGGACACCGCGCGGTAACTTGCGTAGACGTGTTGGGCGCGGGTACTGCGTTCTATGTAGAAATTGTATTGCCTGGCTGTGTTGAACAGTGCTATCGAAGCCAGCAATACAAGCACAAACAAGGTTATTGCTGTGATCACCAATCGGCGTTTTAAACTGTTTTTACCCGGTCCCAGCATTTGGATGTGCCTTTATAGATCTGCATTGACCACGCTCCAGGCGAGTTGCAAATCGAGGTATATGAAACCATTTATTGTAACAGCAAGCAGAGTGCGTGAATGTCGTTACTTCACGAAAATCCGTGCACCCGGGAGCGAACTCCCGGGTGCGGACAGCTTACTTTTCTACCGCGGATAACAGGTCCGGGTTTACCACCAGATTTCTAACACCGTGGGCATGATCTTCATCAAAGACATTTCCTGAAAACCACTGTGCTACCGTTTCGATATTTACCTTCGCCACTTGCGGTCGTACGCTCCAGCTGACCTGGAACGGCGAGCCTTTTTCGTTGTAGCCCGGACCGGTTGTCGAGCCGGGGTATTGCACGGCATCACCAGTGTTATCGGGAATATTTATGGCCTGTTGAAATCCGTCACGTTCAGCGATTTCGGTAAGCTGCATAAAGTCCAGTGCGGAGTCATCGTTTACCAGCACATAGACCTGTGTTTCGACTCGAAGCTGAGGATTGGCAATAGAGTCGCTCAGGCAGGCGCCCAGTGTCGGACCGGGGGTAACCTGTGCAGTCGTATGAACGTAGTGTACCTCGATAGTGTCTCCCGGTTGCAGATTGCCGTGTTCTCCTTTGCCGACTGGCATGGAAACAGGTGCAAGTTCGCTTTCAGTCAATTCCCCATTGTAGAGAAAGCCAGTGCCGTATCCCTTGCCGTCACCGTTGCCGGCATATTTCGTAAATTCGCCACCCTTGTGCTCGGCACCTTCGTGCATGTGAATGTTGCACAGGTTCATTTGTGTATATGGTGGAGCAGTTTCAAAAATACGGCTGTTGTTGCCGGTAGCGGAATCAATGTCGCGTGGAGATTGCGGGCCAAATCCGGCTCCGTCGGTGGCAGCCGCCAGTGTTGCACGTTGTTCGGCCACGACACTGTCGGCTACCGTCACCTGAGTATCGGATGCAGCCATCACAGTGGCGCTGGCGACTGACGCGGCAATGGATAGTTTGGCAAAGCGTTTAATGGTTCTGTTCATCGTTATTCCTGAGCGTTTGCGTTGACAAAGTGGGCGGGATGAAACGGCTCGACCCCGTTTCCAACGACAAGGTTAATGTCAGGCGTCTGAACGAGTATTGTCAGTCTTTTAAAACGAAGTTAATAAAGAGATGAATAGAAATTAAATACAAAATAAACAGAACATGAACTTAATTTGAGGCTGGTGGGGCAGGTTGCTGCACATTAAGCACCGGGTCTGGTTTTACACACAGAATCCGCGCTCATATCGGGTTCTTAGCACACAGATTGCGTGCTGCAACCCTCGTTACTCACATTGGACGTGTAACATATTGTTAAAAAAATCATTCGACAGCCGTTGGATCAGTAAGTAAGAAACAGCAGGGTGTTATAGCGGCTGAGTAGTGCCATTCAAGGCGCAAGTGAGAGTTCTCTCGTTGGTGCCGTCTCGTTTTTGTGAATCATGGATGATGAATAGACTGAAATTCGTCAGCTATGTATAGCAAGGTTCGAAGAAAGACATCGTGAAGATTAAGACAAAGATAAACAAGAATCTTATAGCGATTAGTTTCGTTTCGACGCTGTTAATCTTTTGGCTCTCCACGACCTTCTGGCTCGACGCTTACGAACAGCGCAGTGCTGCAGCGCAGTTACAGCAGCAGGTAAAACCTGAGGCGACCCTTTTTGAACTTGGTCACAGCCTTGCTGTTGAACGTTCATTACTTCACAAAATACTGGCACAGCCGGTAGCGGACGCGGCGTCTGTTGACGCGTATTATCGGCACTCATTGAGCTCCAAAACGCTACTAAATGAAGCGCTAATGCAGTTAAAAATGCATGGCGACGAGAATCGCCATCTCGCCCGATATTCCGGTGCGCATATGCTCAAAAATGTCACTCAACTCTATGATGAGTTACAACAGAAACAAGCAGACGTATTTTCCGATTCGAGCGCTGGAGCTGCGCCGGGGAAACTCTTTGACACCTATGTCGATTTGATAGATCTGGTTAACATTCTAAGAATTGGTAGTCAGTATTTACCCAGGGAAAACTATCAACGCCTGACAGAAGAACGAAGTTTAAAAAACGCCATTTGGGATCTGGGCGAATCGACGATGCAGATGTCTGCAATGCTTGATGGATACCTGATAAAAAGCGCATACCGGATTGTCGATGGTAGTAGCCGCGACGGTCTGTTACACAGAATTGCTCAACAAAGAAAAATCAAAGAAAAAGCAATCTTTGAAATCTCACGCGTTGTTGATCAATCCGGGCTGCTGGAGCCTGCGCTTGTCGATACTCTTCAAGGACTGTCAGACGTCTCGGACGACTACGCTGCTCGAAATCAACATATTGTCGAGCAGATTTCCCGCTTGCAAGCCACCAACGCATTGAGTCAGCGAGCGTGGGAAACGAGTCGCACTCAGATGGAAAACGTAATACAGGTGTTAACTGACGATGTTGCCGCGCTGACTCTGGTCACCGCGCGGGCGATTGAAAGTAATGCCAACAAAAAGCTGGCAAAAGACACGATTCTGGTGTTGCTGTGCGTTGGAATGGCCGTATTGTCTTTTGGTATCGCCAAAAAAGTGCAGTATCAGGCTACTCATGATGACCTCACGCGGCTTCCCAATCGCAGGTGCTTTGCGCAAAATCTGTGTGAAGCAGTGGATCAGGCAGAGCAATCCGGTCGCAAACTGGTGCTGCTTTCCATTGATCTGAACAAATTCAAGTCTATCAATGATTCTCTGGGGCATGCTGTTGGTGATCGTCTGTTGCAACTGGTCGCTGAACGTTTGAACGCTTGTGTGGATGAACGTATGTGTGTGGCAAGGCAGGGGGGAGATGAATTCTCGATTTTTTATCAGCCTGGAAATGACATTGAACCGTTAAGGCTGGCCAGCCGGATTATTACAGACCTGGAAAAAGCTTTTACCATAGAAAATGGGGCCATCAATATCGGCGCAAGTATTGGTGTCAGCTACTATCCGAAGGACGGAGCCAGCGCCCAGGCACTGCAGATAAGTGCAGACTACGCGATGTTTTTTGCCAAGCGTGAAGGCAAGCGCGACAGAAAAAGCTGCGTTGAGTGCTTTCGTCAGGAAATGGCCGATGAGTTTGAAGGCCGTCTCACACTCGAGACAGATCTGGGTATTGCGCTTGAGCAACAACAACTCGAACTTTACTATCAGCCTCAGTTCAACCTGGCAAAGAATCAGGTTGATGCTGTGGAAGCGCTGGTTCGGTGGAACCATCCACAGCGAGGTCTGGTTTCTCCGGTGGATTTTATTTCTGTCGCTGAAGATTGCGGTTTGATGCCGGAGCTGGGTAAATGGGTGCTGGATGAAGCGTGCAGACAGGCATCCAGATGGTTGCAGGACACAGATTTCGGGTTGCGTGTCGCTGTGAATGTCTCAGTGCATCAAATTATGCAAAAAGATTTTGTAGAGCAGGTTATCTCTACGCTGGATCGTCACAATCTCGATACCGACGCCATCGAACTGGAACTCACTGAAAGCGTCTTTATGGCAGATTCGGAGTGGGTTGTTAAATCGCTTATGCAGTTACGAGAGGCAGGGATCAAAATCGCACTGGATGATTTTGGTACCGGCTACTCATCGCTAAGCCAGCTGCAGGATCTTCCGGTAAGCACCATTAAGATTGATCGTTCTTTCATTTCCAGGCTCAACGCCCAGCCAAATGTTTCGCACTCGGTCACCGCAACCATAGCCTCTATAGCGGATGTCCTGGGGTTGGAGACAGTTGCTGAAGGAGTCGAGTCTGATATGCAGCTGGATCAGGTTGCCGGACTTGGTATCAATATGGTGCAGGGTTTTTTCTACTCGAAGCCGATGGCGAGCAATAATATTCCCGAGGCGATAGCAAGCCTGAATCAGATGCCCGGTGGCATGCCGAGAGCTGCCTGAGCGTTTTGATCATCTGGGTTTCGGGGTATAGCCGACACCAATCAGGTTTTAAGATTTATTGCGATGAGCAGGCTTGTACAGCGCTTTATTTACCCGCTGTACCGCCGATTCGACTTGCGTCTTTACATCAGCTTCTGTGTTATTTAACCTCTGCTTCCTCGAAAGCGCTATGGCCATCCAGTGTATTTCAGTCAAGCTGGCCTGGATAATTCATGAGGCGACAGCCTGAATAAAAGAAAACACTATAAATACTTAGCTCAAATACCTGAATTTGGTATGACTGGAAATTAGCAGTGTGTCTATTCACTATCAGGAACAATATTGCCTCACATCTCGGCAAAAATCCTGGCTAGTGGGGATGTACGGAAAGTCCGATAGCACTTTATCCTCGCCACAGTCCCCATAGCTGCGTTACCAGGTTGGTCAAAATTCGACTCGACGCAGGCCTGCCACGCCTGCATTTTTTCGCCTTGCTCTTACACCTTTGGCTGTGAAAAGTTTGTTACATTAACTCCCGCACGTCCCACTGGTTTTAGTCTCAGGGCCGGCGAGTGCCGACTCCCTATGAATAATGCAGGCTAACCGTCAACCCGGGATGTTGAATAAACCTGAGCGAAGAACCCATTGCGAGTTTCAGCGCTTTGCTGCAATGCCTGCTTTACGTCTGTAACAATACTGCTAACCACGGAGGTGTAGTTGAGGTTTTGTCTCTAAATGATGTTTGTGGCAAGCAGCTTTGCCTGCGCCATAGATGGCACCGTGGCCCCCGCTGCGAGTTATTGAGCAGCGACCATCTGTGTAATTGCGAGAAATGTAAGGTGCGGGAATTACTCGCCAACTGCTTTCTTGATTACCGAGGTGTTCTGGTTGAGCATCTCGGTAACCCGATCTGGTGAAACAGGTTTAGAGAACAGGAAACCTTGTACCTGATCGCAATCCCACGTCTTCAGTATGTTCAGCTGGTTTTCTTCCTCTACACCTTCAGCCAACACTAAAACGCCTAACCGACGGCCAAGATTGACAATGGATCGTGTGATTTCAGCGGCTTTGTCGTCGGCGCAAAGGTGGCGGATAAAGGAGCGGTCTATTTTTAACTTGGAGAACGGGAAGTTGTTCAGATAACGCAGCGATGTTTGTCCGCTGCCGAAGTCGTCTACTGAGATCGACACCCCGAGAGTTGTAAGTTCGTGCAGAACGCCATTGACCTTATCGAAGTCATCAATCAGCACATTCTCGGTGATTTCGAGTTCCAGCCGTGCCGGATCGAGGCCGGTTTTATCGAGCACAGATTTAACCAGATCTGGAAATTCGGTTCCCCGTAACTGATCAGGAGAGACGTTTACGGCAATTATAGGCAGTGTCTGGGTGTGATCGCACTGCCAGTTGCTTGCAAAAGTGCAGGCCTCAAGTAAAACGAATTCACCGATCTCTTCCATCAGGTGCAGTTGCTCGGCAACATCAATGAAACTGTCCGGTGGTATTTCGCCTCTTTCCGGATGGCTCCAGCGGATTAGTGCTTCAAAGCCTGCCAGTTGTTCATTGCCGGTATCCATCAGTGGCTGATAAACGAGGTGAAACTGTTTTTCATCAATAGCGCTTCGCAGATCATCCTCCAGCTTGCGCCGGTATTGCGCATCGGTGTCCATTTGCGGTTCAAAGGTTACTACACGCGCTTTACCCTGTGATTTGGCGGCGTACAGGGCAAGATCGGCAAGACGTGCCAGGTTGTCTGAACCGTCACTGTGCTCCGGATAAAGCGCAATACCGATGCTCGCGCCGATCGTAACCCGATGCGTGTCGATAATATATTCACGACTGAGTTGTTCTATCACTCGGGTGCAAATCGACTCTGCATTCGATTGAGCGCTTTGTGGTTCAAGACCCGTGAGGACAATGACAAATTCATCTCCGCCTGTTCTATAGACCAGGTCTTCTGACCGGCGGCAGGATTCCAGTCGTTCAGCCACCTGCTTTAACAGGGTATCGCCGGCGGCGTGTCCGTAGCTGTCATTAACGCTTTTAAAACCGTCAAGATCAACCCCGGCCACCACTGCGGTGAATCCGTTTTGTTCTGCAGCGGTCAGCATGTTGCCAAGCTGGTTAGACAGCGCGCGTCGGTTAGGGAGTCCGGTGAGCTCGTCATGCAGAGACAGGAATATGGCGCGGTTCTCTGCAGCCTTGCGAGGGGTTATATCCGAGATAGTGCCTCTATACCCCTGGAATTGCCCGCTAAGTGAGAAGTATGGGACGCCTCTAACCTCTACCAGAATGTAGTTAGAGTCTTCTTCTGTGCCGACACGGGCTTCGAATACTTCGGTGGCTGAGTGTGTTTCAAGGCATTGGCTAATTTGCCGCTTGTCCTGTTCTTTAACCTCCAGCAGCTCGAAAAAGTGTTGTCCGATAGCTGATTCGATAAGACGATCAGGTTCGTTTTCCTTTTCAATCGAATTGGCGTTAATGGTGACAAATCGCAACTTGTCATCAGTTTCCCACAACCAGTCAGAGGCAGTTTGTGCAAAATGCTGAAATCGTTTTTCAGACAATCGAATCTGCTTTCTGGCGGCCTCATGCTTATCAAGCAACTGGTTCATCGCGGAAGCCAGTTCCGAGTTTTCATCGTTGCTGGCAACATCAAAGCGATCACCGAATCCGCTGGTGCCTTGTATCTGTGATTCAAGTGCCAGCTGCAGGCGTCCGGAACCTATAGATTCGCCATGCTCGGTATAATTTAAACCAAGACGCTCATCGTTTGCGCTGACTCGGAGCGTTGAGTAACGACGGATAAGACTTAGCGTACAAAACGTAACCACAGCAACAAAAGACAACAACAGTAAAGCGCTACCGAACTGCACAATTGCCTGATGGAAGCGGTTTCCGGTAGGCAGTGCGGATAGCGGGCCGACGAATGCAACCGCGACTGTTCCGAACAATCCGGCCACACCATGCGTGGCGACAACGTCTACCGGATCGTCGAGTTTCGCCTTATGCAGCAGTACTTCACCGCTCCAGGTTGCCAGCGCGCCGCCAATAGATCCGATAATAATCGCTTCAACAGTGGACATGATGTTAACTGCGGCGGTACAAGCTACCAGACCACCAATCATGCCGTTACAAACGCGCGATGGATTAAATTTTCCCTGGTCAAAATAAGCGCCGATGAATAGTCCGACGATTGATCCGAAAGCGGCTGCGGTTAATGTGTTTAGCAGCACACGTTGCAGCAAAGGGTCAGACGGTGAAATACTGCCGCCATTAAAGCCCAGCCAGCAGAACAACAGTACCAGTACACCCATCAGCGCGATAACCGAATTGTGCGCCGGGAGTGGCTGCGGTTTGCCATTGCTGTCGAATCTGCCCGCGCGCGGGCCGAGCATCAACGCACCGACTAAACCCGCTGCAGCCCCCACGCCGTGTACGACGGTAGCACCGGCGAAATCTATAAACCCCAGATCAGCCATCCAGGCGGTTGTATCCGGGTGAAACATATTTCCCCAGACTAAACGTCCGACCATCGGGTAAATAAACCCTGAAATGACCATAGTGAGGATCAGATAAGCCTTAAAAGTAATGCGCTCGGCTACGGCGCCTGAAACAATGCTTGCGGCGGTCGCGCAGAAGGCCAGCTGATAGAGAAATTCCATCGGGCTGGGGGTGCGGCCAATCAATTGTTTGGCTTCAGTGAGGGGTGCGCCGATGCCAAACATCAGAAAGAAACCGAAGCACATGAAACAGATCCACGAGACGGCCAGATCACTGGCGTTCTTTTGTGCGACATTGACTGAATTTTTAGATCTGACTCTCCCGCCCTCAAGCATCAGGAAGCCGACCTGCATCAGCAGCACCATAAAGGTGGCAACCACCAGCCACAAGGTGTCAGTAGAACTAATCATCGGGGAATCATTAACTTACTATGTCTAAACGTGTCGGCTAATTTGTTCACGACTGGAGTCGATTGGTAACGCATTTCAATCACTGCACACAACTTGTGAGCAGTGCACAGCGATCGGGTGTCAGTGGATGAACAGTCAAAACTCAAGCTGTTGAATCAACCTCGTATAAGTCCTGCTATTCGGCTCACCAGCAGTGATTTTGGTCGTCGCCAGTGGCCGATTTAGTGCCGATGTGATTCAGGCTTAGCGTTTTACAATCGGTATCATTGCTTTGTGCACTGGCAGTTGCCGGCACAGCGGTGAGTGTCCAGGTTTGCGGAGTCAGTGTAGCGTTGAGCTTGTAGTGGCCCTCACGTGAATCGGTAACAAGATTACAGTCACGATTGTAAGCGCCGACTAATGTCAGGCAACGTTGCAAACGCTGGGCGTTCGCCTGCAGCAGGTGATGCGCATCTGCGCGGCGTTGCTTACGCACGAACTGCGAATAGTTCGGAGCAGCAATTGCGGCGAGTATCGAAACAATCGCCAGCACGATCATTAACTCCACAAGTGTCATTCCAGACAGCTTGTGCAGGCGTGTGTTTTTGTGGATCAGTGTTGCCATATATCTGCCAGCGCGGTACACCGGTTAGTAGCTAAACGCCACAACGGTTTCTACAACACTTCTCACTTCGTTAAAACTGCCGGTACCGTGCGACTCAATACGGTATACCACCACGTCTCGTCCACTGCGACTTCTGCTGCCGTAAGAAGCGCTGCCAAGGTCGAGACTGGAAATGCCGCTACCGCCGTCTGTGACAAACTGACCCACTTCCTCAAGGATATAGCGTGGTGACTTAACGACCCCGAGAACCGAGTTAGCCGGCACGGTTTGTTCGCCGATATAGGTCGCTTCACGCCACCATTTTTTTTGATAATTGTCTTTGCTGAACACGCCTTCGCTGGCGGTGCTGTCGGCAAATGCGCGCCACGTGATTAAATCAACCACTCTATCCTGCGCAATTGATGCCCCGCCATCTGCGGCCTGAAAAGCGCGGCTACGCTGAATGGAGTTACCTGCAGATTTTTCCGACACGTGGCTTAGATCCATGCTGCCAGCGGCCATGATGCTGACAATCATGATAATGATCAGCACTGAAACGAGTGTTGTTCCACTTTGTTTTTTCAGTCCGAGGTCGCGTTGAATAGCTTTCATGATTGAGAACTCGATTTTGTCGGCATCCATATATGTTTTGTTTGTTCCTAATGACGCAGGGCAACAGGTACGACTGCCTCGGTTCGTAATCGATTATCTGTCGCGGTGACATTTGCGCCATTAAAACGGTACGTCTGATTGTGCTTGATAACACCGTCTCTGGAGGCCAGTAGCATTCGGATGGTCAGGTTGCGGGTGTTGCTGAAGTCGGTTGCTGTGGCAACAGAGGAATCTACCGTTCGATCTATTATCCTGTCGTTATTAGTGTCTACGCCAAGCGTAAAAACCAATTGTTCTATAATTGTGTCGGTGCTCCCATCAATCAGCGGAATACTGTTAGCTCCGATGCTGCACACCAGGCTATTACCTTGCATTGCTATGCTCGCTTCGATCACCACGCCAACGGGCACGGCGTTACCCAAACAATCATAAATGCTGCCATCCGGGGTGCCATCGGGCAGGGATGCACCGTCAAAACGGTAGGACAGGGCGCCACTGGTAATATTGATGAGTTGTCCGCTTAGCCATTTTCCGGTGACCGGCGGATAATGATCATCCAGGTTTGGAATGGGGATCGCCCGGCTGGTGGTGCTGGCGGTGCCGATTCTGCGGTAACCGGCCTGCGCTAGTTGTTGCTTGAGCAGGTGCGAGATAAAAAACGACTCCTCCTGCAGTTCCGCGCTGAACTTAACAATCCGTCTGGCGTCGGCGGCGCTGATAATCAACCCTGTGGCAGAAATTAATACAATGATCCCGATGGTCATGCTGATCATCAGTTCTATCAGTGTAAAACCGGGGCTACGGAATTTGGAACCGGATGTTGTGTAGTTCACGTGTCAATTCACCTGAAGAGGAATTTTCAGGTTATAAAGTTGATTACTTGCACCGCTGATCGAGCGTTCGTGCCATCGAAGAGAAATAGTACATTCGGTTGTAGTGCAGTTTACTTGTGTAGCACCGGACGGCAACGCGTTTGCCGCTGTGCTTTTCCAGTCGTTTATTACTTGTGCTTGTTGTACCGGAACCGTCGTCTGAGCCGCCGTTTCGGTAAACGTTGTATTGTAAGCACCCTGACCAGCTAGGAACGCATCTGATTTGATGTGTTCCGCGATCTCCTCGGTCAATTTACTAACGGCAAAATGCGATGTGGAAATAGTGACCGAGGTGAGCGCGCTCACCTGTACGTTACCAATGGCGAGGGCGCCGAAGGCCAATATAAAAAGTGCGATCATTACTTCCAGTAACCCGATACCGCTTTGCCTGATCTGACAATGGCCAGAAGAATTAAGGGACTGGTAATTCATTGCAAGTCTACTCTTCCGTTAGCAAATAACTGCACTGTATGGTTTGAGTTGCCGCTTGATACCGCCATGGATAGAGCCGTGCTCGGGTAACCCCGGTAGTTGAACCCCAAATCAGCAACCGCGACACCCAGCGTGTTGGTACTGGCAATTGTGAGACCGCCATGATCTTGTGCATGCCAGGTCAGGACTGTGTCTGCCCCGCTGAGCAGGTTGTCATTATCTACGTCGTGATAAATGATCCAACCGTCGTCGAAAGAGGTGGTACAGGCAATGCCGTTACTGCTACCACAGAATCGAACAGCCCCGCCTCGGGTAATGGACTCACTTCGTGTCTGCGCAATGGCGGCCCTCAGACTATCGGATACCTGACGCGTGCGGCTGCTGTCGAGCTGGCTTT
This sequence comes from uncultured Granulosicoccaceae bacterium, assembly GCA_938008205.1. Classification (GTDB taxonomy): domain Bacteria; phylum Pseudomonadota; class Gammaproteobacteria; order Granulosicoccales; family Granulosicoccaceae. Next base: position 6,870 of record CALLLY010000072.1, on the reverse strand, counting down.
TGAAACCAACGGTACTCAACCCGGCCAGTATGGCAATAATCGATAACGTGACCATCAGTTCCAGCAAGCTGAACCCGTGGTTTATCTGATAGGAGCTTTGTCGCAGCGGGTTAGTCATTGGGCTTGTGTGGATCGGGTTTCCGACAAAGTGTTGTGTCCAGATTGGCCTATGGCGTGCAAAGTAAATCACGCTTTTCTACCAGTACATTCTGTGCCGTTAACGCGAATCAAATTGTTATCGGTTGGTTTGGAAGGGCAATTGTGTGATCAAAGCAATAGTTTTGCCGCTTATGGCGCATGCATTGCTGATCACTGTCAAGCGATTGGCGTTAGTGACGGCGTTTTCAACCGTAACGACCGATGCGCACACGAGACGGACATTCATTGTTTGATTTAAAAAACACTATTTTGACAGCAGTGTTATCGATAACCCTGCTGTTCAGCAGCGTCACAGCGTTTACTGCCGAGCTCAATCTCTCGGAGACCCCGCTGTTTATCAGTGGCAGCAAGACGGCGCTGGTGCAGCTGATCATGCAGCGTGATAACAAACTGTTTTTCGAAGCGTACCCGTCTTATGAGGATATTAATCAGGATGGCGTACTGGATATACGTTACAAACCCCATGAAATTGACTACTTCGGGTACTTTGACTCTCATTTTTGTTATCAGAACTTGAATGGCTCTAACCTGGAAGCAGTCAGCCAGACACCAGACAAAATGTGTAGTACCGGCTGGAGTGGAGACTATCTAAATTTTTTGACCATGACGCGCATGGATGTGATGTTGAAAGCGCTCTATGGGGGAAAGCGGCTTGTTGATCTGTCTGGTCGCACAGTGCTTCGCAGAGCGTTTGTGCCATGGGAAAACCACACCTGGGGTATCGCCTATGACTCAATGGCGGTCGATGGATATTTGATTTCAGACTACTCCCCGTTGTCCCAGCCTGTCGCGGGCAGGCGGCATTTGCTCTCTACCAGTAACGTTAAGCGAAATGATGTTCCGTATCTGCGTGTCAGAGAAAATACTGCGGAGGAAATCTGGCAATGGGTTGATAAAGAGCGAGTGCAGGGCGATGGCTGGTCCAGTCTGGATATAATTCTGGATGTAGAAGTCTGTAAAGACGGCTTTCTTGAAGAGTCCTGCCAGCAGTACCCTGACGATAACTACAAACCGGTTGGACTGTTACACGAATATGGTGAGAACAACGCCATGTATTTCAGCTTGCTATCCGGCTCCTATGAAAACAACCTGCAGGGCGGGGTACTTCGACAACCGATGGCGTCGTTCGGTGAGAATGAGATAGATCCGATTACCGGCGTATTTACAGGTAACCCTGGAATCGTCACGTCACTGGATGCCATTCAGATCCCGAACGACTATCGCAGCAACACCGTGCAAAGGGATTGCGGGTGGATTAATAACAGGCCATTTCGCAATGGTGAATGCCGTGCATGGGGTAACCCGATTGCAGAGATGATGTACGAAGGGATGCGCTACTTTTCAGGTATACAGGCACCGACTCCGCAGTTTGAGACTACGGGTGGGATGGACGCCACGTTAGGACTGCAAGCGGCCACCTGGGACGATCCTTACGCAAACACTCAACCCTATGCGCAGTGCTCCAGTGCCTATCAGCTCGTAATCAGTGATCCAAGTCCGTCTTTCGATGGTGATCAATTGCCGGGTAGCGACTTTGCCAGATTTTCAGGCACCGGACTTTCCGGATTGCACGTTGGTGATCTGGCGGACAAGATATCAAAGAATGAGGATGCAATTCCGGGACTAAAGTTTATTGGTCAGGTCGGGGCACTGGCCGATGGTTCGCCATCACCGAAACAGGTAACAACATTTAGAAATATTCGAGGGCAGTCTCCCGAGGCGCCGCATAGACAGGGAAGTTACTACGCACCGAGTGTTGCCTATTACGGTCATCAGAATGATGTTCACCCTGGCGCGCCTGGCGAACAAACCGTAGGTAACTTTACGCTTGCACTGGGGAGTCCGCTACCCTCGATCAATGTGGAGGTAGGGTCACAAAGGATAAGCTTCGCACCTTTTGCAAAAACCGTTAATTTTTGCGGAAGAATATTTCCCTATAAACCAACTAACGCCATCGTTGGGTTCACCGTTGAAGAAATCACCGCAACCAGTGGTAGTTTCAGAGTCTCCTTTGAGGATATGGAACAGGGCGCAGATAACGATATGGATGCAGTGTCCAGGTATCGCTATACGGTTAGCGGCGGGCAGGTGAATATGGAGGTTGAAAGTCTGGTTGCGTCCGGTTGTGCGATACAACACATGGGTTATACCGTTTCAGGTTCTACAGATGATGGTGTGTATCTGGTAGTTCGTGATTCAGACACAGCAATCAACCGCGACTCAGACTACGAACTGGATGTGCCTCCCGGGGAGTCACCCGGAAGTGGCTGGAATGATGGTGTGGCGTTGCCATTGAAAAGCAGTATAAACTTTACACCAAGTACAACTCAGGCTGCAGAGCAATTAGCTTCACCGCTATGGTACGCCGCAAAATGGGGTGGGTTCAATGATGTCAACGGAGACGGCATCCCGCAACCTGCGGAATGGGACGCCAACGGGGATGGTAACCCCGACAACTACTTTCCGGTTACTGATCCCTCACGCATGGCGCAAACAATGCGCTCGGTGTTTAACCGCATCAGCGAGGAAGCCGGTGCTGCAACGGCAATCTCTACCAGTTCAGGTTCATTGAAAACAGGCAACCGGGTCTATAGCGCGGCGTTCAGAAGTGGTAAGTGGACAGGCGATGTTACATCGCAATATATCAGTACTGTGGGTGAAATTTCAGCGATACCTGACTGGAGCGCCAGTGATCAGTTAACCGCAAGAATCAACGCAGGGATTGCGCGCGAGATCATCAGCTACAACCCAACCTCCCGAAAAGGAGTGCCCTTTCAATGGCCGGTCGACGCCGGCGCACCAGAAACCGATGAAATCAGTGCGGCGCAGGTTCAGGCGCTTAGCCGCAACCCCATTACCGACCTGCAGGATACATTGGGTGAAAAGCGTATCGAGTATTTACGTGGCAGTGAAGTTGATGGCTTTCGCCGCAGGGCATCGCCACTCGGTGATATTGTGCATTCGAGTCCGATACTGGTTGGTGCACCGTCCTCTTACTACCCGGATTCCTGGGGGCTTAGTGAGCCGGAAACCCTGAAGCCTTACTCACAATTCGGCCGTGACAATCGAGATCGCAGACGTATCGTCTATGTCGGGGCTAATGACGGAATGGTACACGCCTTTGATGCCGGGTTGTGGGACGGTACACAATGGAATAGTGGTACCGGTGATGAAGTCTTTGCTTATGTACCATCGCCCGTGTACACCCGTCTTCCAGAGTTAACTGACCCTAAGTACAGTCATAAATATTATGTCGATGCTACGCCTCGCGCCGCTGATGTTTTTATAAATGGTGACTGGAGAACAGTGGTAATTGGCGCGTTGGGTCGTGGTGGCCAGGGTGTGTATGCACTGGATGTAACCGACCCTGACAAAGTCACCGAAGACAACGCCGAAGATGCGGTGTTATGGGAATTTACTGACCGTGAAGATCGTGGGCTTGGATATATGTATTCCAGTCCTGTGATAGCACGGATGCATAATGGCAAGTGGATGGCAATTGTTGCCAACGGCTACAATAACAGTACTCGTAACGTTGGTTATCAGCGTGGTGGCGGATGGGCGTCGATTATTTTTATCGATATAGAAACGGGTAAAAAAGTACGCAAGCTGTTTGCGGGATCCGGAGATTGTCGTGGCACATCACGCACGCCCAATGCGATGGCAGAACCCACAGCGGTCGATTTTGATGGTGATAATATTGTCGATGCAATTTACGCGGGTGATTTATATGGTTGCGTTACCCGCTTTGATGTTACCGACAAAAAACCTTCCCGTTGGCGTAATGGTGAGGTGAAGCATCGTGCTGTGGATGACAACGGCAATCCAACGCCGATAACTTCAGCAGTCAGTGTCGGTTCTCACCCCTCCGGTACCGGTGTTCTGGTTTATTTCGGTACGGGCAAGTATCTGGAACCGTCTGATCAGATTTCTACCCGTGATAATCGGATATACGCGATTTGGGACAAGGGACCAAACACACGAACTCATAATCTCACACGGATCGGTGCCGGTAACATGTTGCAGCAAACGATCAACAATGAAGAAATCTATGAATACGATACCGACGATGATGGTGTAAACGATGAAGCCATCGAGATTCGTGAGTCGTCGAATCATGAGATCGACTGGGCCAAACACGAAGGCTGGTATCTTGATTTGAAATATAACGTCGCACAGGGTGAACAGGTACTTGCAGCGCCGGTGTTGCGGGATGGAAAAGTCCTGCTGAGCACGCATATCCCTACAGGTAACGAGTGTGCGCCGGGGCAACAGGGTTGGTTCATGATTTTAAACGCCGGCAATGGCGGTATGTCTCCCTCGAGTTTGCTGGACCTTAATAATGATTTCAGAGCTAACGAACCACCAGTCTCTGGTATACGCAATCAGGTCAATCCATTTTCTTCACCAACTGTGGTTGCCGGTTCGGGCAAAGATGTGATTATCTCTCAAAGTCCGGTTAACCCTGAACAGCAAACCTTGTCTTTGGCCACCAGCTTTATCGACGGCCGAATGACCTGGCGTGAGCTGGAGCCTTAGGCTCCAGCACATCACGCGCTTATGCAGGTTTATGCGGTATAATTTAGAGTACGAGATTCCGGCACGTCGTTAAAGGATCGCATGCTCTCGATGTGGGCCTGATGTTGGCTGATTCCCATATCCTTCAGTAATCCCACCGGCAGTGTTGCTAACATTTTCCTCTCGCGGCGCACTTGAAAACGCAATACCGCCAGCGCAACTGCTTTTTTCAATTTCTCAGTGATTGAAACCGATGTGGTCTGATCACACAAACCAATGCCTGCGACGCTTTGGGATTGATCAATACTCATGATGTTTCCTATCAATATTTGTGAAGTTAAACAAGAATAGATAACGAATATTGACTTTAGCGGATGAATTGCTTATAAGGAAAGCTAATAATTTTGATTGGTTATTTCACCAATATTGATGAGTAATGAGCGCTAAAAGACTCCTGGATCTAAACACTCTGCGAAGCTTCGTAACGATAGCCGACACTGGAAGCATGACGCGCGCAGCCTCACGCTTACACATGACTCAGTCTGCAATCAGTATGCAGATTAAGCGGCTTGAAAATCACCTGGAACTTTCGGTGTTTGATCGTTCAATGCAGGGTATCACCCCAACCCCGAGTGGCGATCAGTTGTTACACTATGCTCGTCAAATGTTAGCCCTTAATGATGAGGCCTGGGGCAGATTAACTTCGGAGGACTATGAAGGGCGTGTTTCACTCGGAGTGCCATCAGATATCATCAATCCTGTGGTACCGCGTGTATTACGTGAATTTACGCGCGACTATCCGCGTGTACAGGTTCAGCTTGCTTCTGCACTTACTAATAAATTGCTAAGAGAATTCGAAGCAGGTAAGCATGACATTGTATTAACCACTGAAAACGCTGCTGGAAAAGGTGGCGAAGTACTGAGTACCCAACGTCTGATCTGGACCGGGGCGATCGGTGGGGTAGCGTGGAAGAAGAGACCTCTGCCAATTGGTTTTTCAAGAGCATGTGCATTCCGTGCCACCGTGATTGAAGCGCTGGACAACGCTAAGCTGGAATGGCGAGATGTGGTTGTCGCCGAAGATGAAATAGCCGGAGTAGCCACTTTGTCAGCCGATCTGTGTGTGGGGGCGGAACTCGAATTTGCCGAACACTCCGGACGTGAAGCCATTGATCACGGCGGGCAATTACCTGATTTGTCTGACCACTCAATTATTATGTATCGTGCGCAGAATTCTGCAGGTACCCCTGGAGCGGTACTGGGTGACTACCTGGCAAGAGCGTTTGCCTGATCGTCCGTCTGACAGACAGTCGGTATTATTACCGCTTTTGATACGAAAAAACCGCTTAATTTTCACCGATTTTTGCACGATAATGATTGCCAGCAGGATCACGGGCTGTGACCTGTTGGTGTATTTATGACTTAAGACCTCGCAAAGGAATGCGATTACCATGATAAATCTGTTAGACGTTGCAGGTAACAATTTCTATGATGTTATCGGGTTGTTGGGTGTACTGTTTTACGTAGCGAGTTATTCGGCACTGCAGTTTGGCAAACTGGATGGAAATTCAATTTACTATTGTGTTTTGAATGGAATTGCAGCGTCGCTTGTTCTTGTCAGCTTAACCAAAGATTTTAATCTGGCCTCGGCGATCATACAGATTGTGTGGATTTCGGTGAGCCTGTGTGGTCTGGTTCGGTTCTGGAAAAGACGGATGGTCTCTCGAGTATCCAGACAACAATTTCTCCGTACGGTAGCACGCTCAAGAATCTCCAACGGCACACCTGCTGCGCGATCGGGAGCCAGTCGCAAAGGCCTGTTGTCTATTGAGAGCTAACAAAATCTCAGTGGATACAACCGTCACACAGCTGCAGCGGCTTGCCCGTTGTGCTGTCTGCACTTACCCAGCCTTTGTGGAGTCCCTTCAACAACAACAAACCCGTCGCCATTGTTCACCTGAAAATTGAAGTAAGTCGGCTGATTTAATTTAAGTATCCCTGATCGCCTGCATTTTACCATCAAGAGTGTGAACTATTAGCCGTTATACGCGGTGCAGGTTCGAACAAATTCACGTTCGGCTGTTTAATGGAGAAGCGCTCTATGGCAGTAAAAAGCAAGGTGCTGGCAGTCGACGACAACAGCACAAATATCATGCTCTACGAAGAGCTGCTTGAAGAGCAGTATCAGCTTGA
>CALLLY010000071.1 GCA_938008205.1 uncultured Granulosicoccaceae bacterium | reverse complement strand
CAATCGGCAAACAGCAGGGTGTGTCATTACTGGTTTCGATGGTGATCCTGATTCTGGTATCACTGATCGGTGTGACTGCTCTGAAAAACGCGTCTGTGGAAGAACGGATGGCGTCGAATCTATATCAGAAAAACCTGACCTTTCAGGCATCTGAAAGTGCGGTTGAAAACACCATTCTGGATAACACACTGGTATCCAGCGCACTAACATCTGCCACACCTGTCGAAAGAACCGTTTCAGTAAACGTTCCAAACGCGAATGCATCGGTACAGTACAAATCTTTGGGCCCGGCCCCTGTACTTGGCTTTGGTGTTGGACAATTCTCCGGAGCGAGAATCATGATTACCTCTACCGCCACAAGCGGAGACACAAGAACCAGAACGGTTCACGGCGTTGTGCGTCTGGTTCCAAATATCAGTAACCAGTAAGTTTTACGCTGTATTTGCTTGCTACGGCCAGTTGCTGGATCTAACCCCGCGACTATCCAGTGTCAAATCGCCGGTAGTATCAGCTGCCTGCTTTCCCTGAGGGTCGGGAGTCGCTGTTAGCAGAACACACCTGCCAAGAGGCTCGTTGCCACAGGCCGCGGCAGTCAGAGTGTAACGCCCGGTTTCACTGGCAACGGTACCGGAGGTGTAGCCCAACAACCCTTCATCAGTTGTATAAGTAAGATTGTCCCGAAAATAGCCTTCCTGCCTTTCCATCATTTGCAACAGTGCCGACACCCCTTCACTTCGGCCGGATTTCAGCAAATACTGGCTGTATTGCGGATAACCGATTGCTGCGATAATGCCTACAATTGCCAACACAATCAGCACTTCAATCAGTGAAAAACCAGCGGGTTTTATATGATTGTTTCTGTTCTTCTTCATCAATATGTTCATAGTGTTTGTTTACCAGGCTAGGGCCAACAATAGACAAATCGCTGTCGCTGATTTGACCGTATTCCCTGATTGCGTTTCTGATCAGAGAGTCTTGCACTCACGTCAATCGCGCCAGCCAACACCTTGACCCGACCTATCGTCTCGCCGCTACAACCAAGCAGATCATTGCGAGAAGCGCGCATTACCACGTTATCCATCTGCACCGTCGACGGTTGCGTGACTACCGGGGACGATGAAAGTTCGTACAAATTTACACCTTGCTTATTATCGAGCAGAGAGTTTATCAGCGGGTCGTCGTCGTTAGACGGGTTCTGATTGACAGTTTTTATGTTGGCATTTAGTTCACTGGAAGCTGCATAGAAAACACGCTGTTTAAACTGTTCATTGCGGATAGTGCCTGACTGAATGAGCAGCTCACCCATGGTGACTAACCCGAATACAGTGAGAATCAACAAGGCAACCATAGCGACTAACAGCGCTACGCCGTCCTGTTGTTTATATTGTGACCGTTTGTTATGCATAGACTGATCTCAAGGCCGCGCCAAAACGGTTAAGGAACCTTACTATTGATGGTGATAGCAGTTGAAAAAACCCTTCTTGCTATCCGGTCGTTGTGAGTGGTTTGTACATCAAAGAGTTGATAATTCCTCGATTCCATATTCTCAGTGCCCGAGTCATATCCGTCGGAGACCAGCAACGCGACTTTTACCGCTCGCACCTGATCCCAGCCTTGTGCCGCACTGCCATTCACCGACGGTATTCTATCGGCCGACATGTAGCTGTAGATTTGCTCGTTAGTATCCGCGACTCCATAAACAACCTGCATCTGCTCGACCCCGTCAATCAGAGCAATGCCCTGCGTGCCAAGCCATGCGTCAGAGGCGACATCGTAGCCACGACAAAACAGTGAATTAACTGTCGATGATGGGTCTTCGCGATCAATGTAAAATACATTCGCGATCTGACCGTTCGCATCATTACCCGCACAGTCTTTGCCACCAGACCCGACGAACATTTGCACCGCCACCCGATCAGACGAAGCATCTGTACCTGCGTCACCATCAGCTTCACTGGTACATGGAGATAAGTCTTTACAATCACCTATAAAAAACGGCACTTCAGTTCCGTGCCCGTCTCTGGAGCCTGCCTGCCTGATATACTTACTCAGATACGAAACAGCAAAACTGGCGTTTTGCTCGATATTCGTATCAACGCCCTGGCGCTTAAACATACGCGATGAGGTAACCAGGTATTGAACAACCATCAAACTGATAAAGATACCGATGACAATAGCGATCATCAGTTCAATCAGTGTCAGCCCCTGTTGTCGTTTATTAGTGGAAATCAAGGCACAAAACTCAATATCAGTTGTTCGGTTATCGCTGCCGACGTTGTTGAAGCCAGGTCTTTATTACTGTCGGAGGTTTTGGAAACCCACGTTGTGGTAATCGTGACAGTGTCCTGCGCGCCATCACAGGTCGAACTTGTGCAGGCGATATCCGTATTCCACTGAATGACGCTACTGTTTAATCCAGTGGGCACTTCGCAGAAGACATCCCATAGATCAAATGTAGCCATCTGGATCTCATTGCAGGATACAGCATCCCCGGCACTGCTATCTGAACACATCTCTGCAGGCCGCGCTGCACAGTAGGATTGATCGTTATTGTTGAAAGTATTAATGTATGTGCTCATACCTGCAGTGTTGCTTCGAATTCGATCTGCCAGCTCCTGTGACTTTGCCAGCACGACCGCCCTCTGGGTTGCATCTACTGACATGCTCATAGAACGTAACTGTAGTCCGGCCATTCCGCCGACACCGATAGCAAACACAACCAGGGCTATCAGCACTTCAATCATGCTTATACCGAGTTGCTGCTTCACAAACACCCCTTAGTATCACTACCAATTTTGCGCTCACGAATTTTTCCAACGCGATTGATTTCAATGTAAAGACCCTCACTGACGTCAATACCGGGGGAGCAGATCGCCAGTAGAATGTTGCTGGTTTCATCTGAACTCAACCAACCCTGCAGATTGAAACTAATGTATTGACCATCAGATTGCGCGTCGTCTTTTATCGTCACCGAGCGACCGGAACCGGGAAACTCTTTGATAAGGTCATCACCGATTGTTGCCGTCGCAGCTACGCTACTGTCAAAGTCGGTATTACCAGCGACATCGGTGCTTTCATAAATGATTACCGGCCCGCTCCAGTCGCTATTCGTGTCACGCCTGAGCGTCACCGTCGCACCTCTGGCGCGCGCTTCACTGCGGGCAAGCTTTAGCATACCAATGGTTCGCCTGGCCTCGGTGGCAACAGAGACCTTTGCGATAAAGGGTGCGTAATTGGGTGCCACCAACCCCACCAGAATGCCAACGATCGCTATCACAATCATCAGCTCTACCAGTGTCACACCATAATTCGCGCGCAACGACAGAGTTCTCATCAAGCCTGCTTTGAAGTAAGTACCCACAGATCTACGTCAGATCGCAAATGTCACGCCAGAGCGCAAAATACAACTGTGTCATGGTCAACTAATTTGCAAAGCTGCCGCTCCACTACCTGCATGCCGAACGGAATCCGGCACAGAATTGTCATACGGATCCGTTTGAACACAACCCAACAAGACAGCTTTGGAGAATGCACGTGCAATACCGCCCTGCTCCCGGTTTCTCACTGATCGAACTACTTATTGCCGTAGCAATTCTCGGAATAATTTCTGCCATTGCCGTGCCCACTTACAGCAAGTACATCACGGATGCACGACGCATCGACGCACAAGTTGCCCTGCGAGGTGAAGCACAAAAAATGGAACGGTGCAGAACTGAGAGCTTTACCTATGTAGGCTGCAAACCCGGATCTGCCCAAACCTCACCTGACGGCTACTATTCGATTGGTTTCGGAACACCAACGGCCACCACCTACACACTCACAGCCACACCAGTGACTGGCAAATCCCAGGCGAAAGACACAGACTGTAAGACGCTGATAATCAATCAAACAGGCAGAACGACAGCAACCGGTGACAGCGTTTCTACCACCAACCCCGCAGGAGATTGTTGGTAGCTATAGATTTTTGAAGCACCAACAACGAAAAAGGCCAGCTGATGCTGGCCTTTTTTGTTTTAACAACAGGACCGTTTCTTCCTTATAACGGAGTCACTTCGTCCGCCTGTGGGCCTTTCTGGCCATCTACTTCAACAAAGCTTACGGATTGGCCTTCAACCAGCGTGCGCCGACCTTCGCCAATAATAGAGCGAAAGTGAACAAACAAATCGCTGCCCCCTTCGCGAGTGATAAAGCCGTAGCCTTTTTCATCGTTGAACCATTTAACGGTCCCTTGCTGCTTTTCAGACATTATGAATCAGATCTCATGTAACACCAGGTGCGGTGGTGCACCTGTTTTAATAAAGCCAGCTCTCACCAGCCAGTGACACCGCACAAAAAAAGGAGTTTTGAGGTCAAGGCAGAGCGTGGTGTTTAACACCTGCATACAAATCACTGGAAACCCGCTATCCGCACGGATACGGTAATTTTATAGCGAAATAAAAAAAATTCAATCAAAATCAAGTTTTTAGGTGAAAAAATCAATCGCTTATGAGCGATTCTTGGCAAACCTTCCACTTTTTGATCCCAATCAACTCTTGCTAGACATCCAACCACAGTTACCATTACCCTGCAGCCTGAACTCACCTCTCGCCTGATATCTTCAATGTCACCAAAAAAAGTCGCTTTTTTGCTGACGCCGGAATTCGCGATGCTCGCGTTCGGTTCTGCCGTCGAACCGCACCGCGCAGCCAATCTAACCGCCTCCACGCAGCTCTACGAATGGACTTTTCTGAGCGAAGACGGGGCGCCGGTTGTCGCCGGAAATGGACTGTCAGTCACACCAGACAGGGCACCCAAGGCAGACGACCGCTTTGACAGGATCTTTGTTTGTGGTGGCGTCAATACCCGACGGCACAAACCCGAGGCCACCATCAGGTGGCTGCAGCAACAGGCACAGAACGGCACTGCCATTGGTGGTATCAGCACTGGCACCTGGTTACTGGCGCATGCAGGACTCCTGCAGGGCAAGCGATGCACCATTCATTGGCAAAGCATTGACGCTTTCCGTGAGGCGTTTCCGGATATTAAAGCCGACCCATCTGTTTACGTGGTGGAAAACAATCGTTTCACTTGCTGTGGCGGTACCGGCGCGCTGGACATGATGGTTCACCTGATAGCAGAGGACTACGGCGATGACGTGGTAACCGATGTGTGCACCTGGCTTTTCCATGATCGAATACGCATTAGTACCGATGTGCAAGGGGTTGCCCAGCACACTGCACTCGCTCGTAAATCTCCGAAGCTGGCAGCAGCTTTCAGGGTGATGGCCACTCACATCGAAGATCGCCTGACTCCCGGGGAAATCTCTGCCAGCATTGGCGTCTCGCAAAGACAGCTGGAAAGACTGTTCCAGCGACATCTGCAATGCACACCGCAACAGAAATATATGGATCTTCGTTTGCAACACGCCAGACGGCTTTTGCTCGAAACCAGCATGCCAATCCTTGATATCTCAATCGCAGCCGGTTTTACCAGCCAGTCCCACTTCACCAAGTGTTACCGTGAGAAATTTCACCGAACACCCAGAAGCGAAAGGCTGGGTCCGTCCGCTAGTTAACTGTGGAAACATCCAAAATATAAGGACCAACGAGTTACACCGGGTTCGCAACACCACGCACCGTGAGCAACTTTCCTGGCCACAGATATGGCTAACAGGCACCTGCAACATAACAACTACCTGGCAACACTGGTCAGTATGAACACACCATTCTATGAATAAAACGCCAATTGATGCACTGATTATCGGAGCAGGTCCGTGTGGTATTTTCCAGGCATTTCAGCTTGGCCTTCAGGGTATTCAATGCCACATTATTGAATCACGGGAATCCGCCGGTGGTCAGTGTAACGAGCTATACGCCGACAAGCCTATCTACGATATACCCGGTGTTCCGCATATTCTTGCAGGCGACCTGGCCAATCAGCTACTAACGCAATTAAAGCCGTTCAATACTCAGTTTCATTTCAACACAACGATAACGGACGTTAAGCCTCGAGACGATTCTACATTTACCTTACACACCGACAACTCAACAACGTATCACGGCAGGCATGTAATCGTTGCATCGGGTGCAGGGGCATTCACCCCGGTAAAACTGCGTCTCGACAATGTTGCCAAACTGGAACAAAAACAACTGTTCTACACCTCTGTTGAGGCAAGTCAATGTGCAGAAAAACAAGTCATCATCACCGGAGATACACCAGCGGCAATAGAGGAAGTGATTAAACATCATTCAGATGCCAAAAAGATTATTTTCATACACAGAAAGAGAAGACTTCCGGATGTTCCAAATCTTGTAGGCCAGCTGCATCAGCTAGAGCAACAGGGAGTGGTGGAAATCATTCATGGAAAAATTACTGAAGCGCTCGTTGTTGATAACCGTCTAACCGGATTACGTGTCATTGATAACGAAAAACAGACAAATACAATTGAAGCGGACATTTTAATTGCAAGGCTGGGTAACTCACCAAAAATGCAGGATTACACAGCCTGGGGAGTACAAACCACCAGGAGACACATTGACGTGGGCGCCGCTGCGTTTGAAAGCAGTGTGCCGGGGCTTTATGCTATCGGTGATATCAATCAGTACGCTGGAAAACGTAAGTTGATCTTGTGCGGTTTTCATGAGGCCACACTGGTTGCTTTTGCGATTGCTGCAAAACTCAATCCGCAAAGCCCAATACATACTCAGTACACAACAACCAGCACTCAGCTGCTAAAGCGGTTGGGGAAAATACCGGACACAACCAGCTAGCACAGTCTCTAGCAAACACTTTACGGAATATTCGATTGAAAGTTGACCGCAGAATAATGGACATACTGGTATGCCCTGTTACCAAGGGTAATCTGATTCAGATTGGTGAAGAACTGTGGAGCAAGCAGGCGGGCATCGCCTTCCCAATAAAGGAAGGCATTCCAGTCATGCTGGAATCTGAAGCGCGAACGCTGACAGAAGATGAGATAAGTTCTTTAAAAAAGCGATAACACTGGTACAACAGAAAATAACCACCAGCAGAAAGGCCCATAGCTGCATTTTTCACGAGGAAAGTGCAAGCCAGGGCCTGACTCTAGCCTGGATTATTCATGAAGATTCGCCTGTTAGGGGCGATAGTGCTAAGCACTGTTCAGTAAATCAGTCCGCGTGCATTATTTTATATGGACCAGCTGAGACAACACGCCTGATACCGCTTCCATCGAGCCACCATTGATTTCGCTGCGCTTTTTCAACTGGAAGTACAAAGTTGATTTTCCCTGGTCCTTTTCCATTGGAGAGTAGTGCAGCACATCACTGTAGACCTTCCATTGTGCACCAGCAAAAGATGGATCGGTGCTCACGCGATAATGTGTCGGCTTTCCTTTGGCATAAGACAGAAACGCCAGACCATCGTTACCGCTGGGGAAATACGACAGCGCAGTTATTGCCAATGGCCAGTCGTCCGACTGAGCGCCTCGCGAAATACCAGGCTTCAATCCAACCATTTTCAATGCGCGACACTTTTTACTCGAAAGCCCTTCAGTAACCAGCACATCCTTGATGACGTTGTTACCTTTTGTAGGTGCCTGCAACGCAATGCCGCGAAAATTTTTCTTCGAAACGGTTATCAATACGGTTTTTTGTGGAACCTGATCATAGAGCGCCATACCACTGTAGGACGTCACAGCGGTGCCGTACTTAGCAGGTTCAGCTGCCGTACCCAGACAAACGGATGCATTCGCTACCGGCAGTCCGCTATTGGCGTCCAACACTCGAACACCAAGCTTCGCCGCCTGTGCGTTGCCTGCCAATAAAAGACCTGCCAACGCGGCTGATGCCAGTTTCCAATGATTCTTTTTCATTACTAATCCCCCAAGAACGCGCCGGGGCAACACCCGACTGAATATGTCCAGATAGTAAAGAAAACGCTACAGGAATGTCAATATATTGGCACAACCAATTACACACCAAGAGACCTGCGTCACCTTAAATCAGCAATCAGCCCCAATGCCGGTACCGTCCGGTGTCCAGGTGGATAAAATCCGAGCGAGGGTAGTAGCCTACACCGCCACGCTCCAGCGCAATTGCCGCTTCTCTGACAACCGCCGTTGGCACATCGGGCATGCGCACGTCTACCGCCCTGCCAAACATATGAAAGCTCTTCCTGGCCACCCCCGAAGATTTGCGCCTTAGCTGTGCATTAGTGGCAGCAGAGCGGAAGCCGGATATCACGTGAAACGGCCCTGTTACTCCAAGGCTCGCGGCAAGATCATGCAGGTAATTCAGTAACCGGGGATCCATCCGATGCATCTCATCGGTTCGATGGTCTCTCAGCAGGTGGTCAATCGCTGCCAGATTGGGCTCTATATACTTCCCGCGGGCCCAGAACGCTCCGCTGAGATACTCATTAGTATGCAGAGCGAGTAACTCGATCGACCTGACATCACTGGCAGAAGCAGCCAGAGAAGGTACGCTCGCCCCCGATAGCGCAACAGAAGCTGCCACTGCGCTGGAATTTCGGATAAATGCTCGACGATCGTGTACCACTGAATGTCCGTAGTGATGGGAAGAACCTATACACCCGAGTATTCACTGTGTGTAGTGCGATATCAACAAAGACACTTTGAAAATCTCAGTCTTACCGGTATCTTGTGAACGAAGTCACAGACTTTACCCCGTTTTTGAACAGTGCCACGCTAAAGGCTAAGAAAAATTCCGGACGGTAAAAATACGAGAGCAGATATATCAATCAAAAACAACACAGATGAGAACAGGAAATTAAAATGCCACTCGCATCCGTCGATATGACTTCAGAAGCGGTGTCAGCAACAAGCAGCTCATTGATTGGTTTTACTGTCCCGTCGAGTTATACCTTTGCACTGTTTTTAAAGTCTTTTGGTGAAAAAAACCGACTGATGATTATCGAGATTCTAGAAGTCAGCACGGCATCAATTAACCTGAACAAAAAATGAGGCCTATTAAACTGTAGTCTGTATTGACCCATGGATATCAAACAAACCGAAGTTACACTAGCCCACATTGATGACGCGTACAACGTCGCCACAATGTCCAGGGAAATCATAGAACAAGGACTGCAATGGAGCTGGATTCCAGAACGTGTGGGACGGTGTATCCTGTCACCTGAAATCAATGTTATTACTGCAAAAAACGATGGTGATCTCATTGGTTTTGGCATTATGTACTACGGTAACTCGAAGGCACATCTCAACCTGCTGGGCGTGGATGCCAGCTGGCGTTCACATGGCATTGGCAGCAGGTTACTTAGCTGGCTTGAACGATGTGCAATGATCGCCGGATTGGAATCCAGCCAACTGGAATTGCGTGAATCAAATCATAAGGCCAGAGCTTTTTACTCGCGACACGGTTATAGCGAAATCGAGAGAGTCCAGGGCTATTACCAAAAACGCGAAAATGCGATACGCATGGCCAGGAACCTGCGTGATTTGCCTTCGTCTGAGTAACTACCGAATCCCTCTATGCGGCGTCAGGATATCAGTATCGCCCTGAAATCATTGACATTGGTCAGCGTCGGCCCCGTCATTACCAATGCGTCAATTGCCTTAAAGAACGTATAGCCATCGTTGTCGGCCAGAAAACGCCTGGCATTTAAATCTAACCGTTCAGCATCAGCCAACGCGTTTGGTCGTACGATCACACCCGCATTATCTTCACTGCCATCTATGCCATCAGTGTCTGCTGCCAGCGCATATACATTGTCGCGACCATTGAGTGCCACACAAAGTGCCAGCGCAAACTCGGCGTTCCGGCCACCACGACCACTGCCCTTTACTGTCACAGTGGTTTCACCACCAGACAACACCACACAGGGTTTATCAACCGGTTGGCTGTGCCGCAGAATCTGCTTCACAATTCCGGCGTGGACCATGGCGACATCCGAAGCCTCTCCCTGGATGCTGTCCCCCAGAATCATCACGTTATACCCGGCCTTTTTTGCAACGGTAGCCGCTGCCTCCAAAGAGTACTGAGGTGTCGCGATGAGGTGCGATTCAGTGTTACTAAAGATATCGTCAGATGGCTTTGGCGTTTCGACTGCGCCATCGCACAGGTGAGAAATTACTGACTGCGGTTCAGTAATTCCGTACTTTTCAATAATATCCAGCGCGTCTTGAAACGTGGTTGGATCTGCGACAGTGGGCCCGGATGCAATCACATCCAAATCATCATCAGGCACGTCTGAAATCATTAGCGACACCTGCCTGGCCGGCGCACAGGCTCGGGCCAGTAAACCACCCTTGATCAACGACAGATGCTTGCGTACGCAGTTCATTTCTTTGATATTGGCCCCGCTTTTCAGCAGCGCTTTGTTAATCGCCTGCTTATCGGACAGCGTGAGTCCGTCTGCCGGTAACGACAACAATGACGATCCGCCCCCTGAGATCAAACAAATCACCAGATCATCGGCAGTGAGATCTGCGACCACTTCCAGAATCCGCCGCGCGGCAATCTCGCCGGCAGCATCTGGCACCGGATGGGATGCCTCAACAATTTCAATATGCCGGCAAGGCACCGCATAGTCATAGCGAGTGACCACCAGCCCCGACAATTTCTCGGTCGGACCCAGCCATGATTGCTCGAACGCCTGCGCCATAGCAGCAGACGCCTTACCTGCCCCGATCACTACCGTGCGTCCCACCGGTGGTTCCGGCAGATATTTGCTCAAGTACTTTGGCAGAGTGACAGACGGCTGTGCCGCCATTACAGCAGCATCAAACATCTCTCGAAGTAAATTTTCCTCGGCGCTTGTGGTTGCCTTCGGGGTTACTGCCGTCATCTAAGTAAGGTCCTTTCGAGTCACGCGTCAGCCGCCAATACCGGTGCTTTTCGAGCGTTTGATGATACGAATGTCCAATATCGCCGTATAACGCTGTCTGTTATACGAATCGAACTCTGTGTATGCGGTATAATACCGCGTTGGGCTGAAACAGGCCCGCTCCTTTCCTTTGTCCAGGCACCCCCTATGCTCTCACCTGTCGCCACGCCTACAGAATTATTCGGCTACCCGCGCTACTGGGCAGAATGCTTCGGATCAGCGCCATTTTTACCGGTATCCCGCAAAGAAATGGACGCGCTGGGCTGGGACAGTTGCGATATTATTATTGTCACCGGTGATGCGTATGTGGATCACCCGAGCTTTGGCATGGCAATCGTCGGACGACTGCTCGAAGCCCAGGGGTTCAGAGTCGGCATAATTGCGCAACCCGACTGGCAATCGGCCGAGCCCTTCCAGACTCTGGGCAAACCGAATCTGTTCTACGGTGTTACTGCCGGCAATATGGATTCAATGATCAATCGATATACCGCCGATAGAAAAATACGCTCGGACGATGCTTACTCTCCAGACGACGTGGGCGGCAAACGCCCCGATCGATGCTCTTTGGTCTATGCACATCGTTGTCGCGAAGCGTACAAAGACGTACCCATTGTGCTGGGTGGCATAGAAGCATCACTTCGTCGCATAGCACACTACGACTACTGGCAGGACAAAGTCAGGCGCTCACTGCTGATGGATGCCAAGGCAGATTTACTGTTATACGGCAATGCAGAAAGAGCGATTGTCGAAATTGCGCATCGACTTGCCGGCGGCGAGCTTATTTCTGACATTCGCGATATTCGAGGCACTGCTTTTCTGTGCGAATCGTTACCGACAGACCAGCATCAACTGGATTCAACCAGCATAGACGCTCCGGGAAAAATTGACGATATACCCGATCCCTATACCGTTACCCAGGATAAAGATCAGCCAGCCAGCGGCACAGAAACACCCGACCCGGCTAACGGTCAAACCATAAAACTGGTGAGCAAAGAAGAACGCTTACAGCACATTGCCGAACGCCGTGCAAACACCTATATCCGACTACCAGACTTTGAACATGTGAAAAAAGATCCGGTTCTATATGCACACGCCAACCGTGTGCTGCATCTTGAAACCAACCCCGGCAATGCACGCGCACTGGTTCAAAAACATGGCAATCGCTTCGTATGGATAAACAGACCTCCCATTCCTTTATCCACTGAAGAGATGGACTACGTATTCGATCTTCCTTATGCAAGAGTTCCACACCCCATCTATGGTGGTGCCAGAATTCCCGCTTATGAAATGATTCGTTACTCTGTAAACATCATGCGTGGTTGTTTTGGTGGCTGTACCTTTTGCTCTATCACCGAGCACGAGGGTCGAGTCATACAGAGCCGCTCTGAAGATTCTATTATCCGGGAAATAGAACTTATCCGCGACAAGGTTCCAGGCTTTACCGGTGTGATATCGGATCTGGGCGGACCCACTGCCAACATGTACCGGCTGGCATGCAAATCAAAAACAATCGAAGCCGCGTGTAGAAAACCATCGTGCGTGTATCCAGACATATGCCCCAACCTGAACACTGACCATTCATCATTGGTCAAGCTGTACCGGCGTGCCAGAGACTTACCGGGCGTTAAAAAAATACTGATCGGCTCCGGACTTCGCTACGACCTTGCTATAAAATCGCCAGAGTATGTTGAAGAGCTGGTAACACATCATGTCGGCGGGTATTTAAAGATAGCGCCGGAACATACGGAACGCGGCCCGTTGGATAAAATGATGAAGCCGGGTATTGGCAGTTACGACAAATTCAAACAAATGTTTGAAAAATATTCTCGTAAAGCTGGCAAAGAGCAGTATCTTATTCCGTACTTTATTGCCGCACACCCAGGCACCACTGACGAAGACATGATGCACCTGGCGCTATGGCTGAAGAATAACGGCTTCAGAGCTGATCAGGTACAAACCTTCTACCCTTCACCGATGGCCACTGCCACTGCTATGTATCACTCGGGCAAGAACCCGCTGGGTAAAGTTACGCGTGACAGCGAAGACGTGGAAACCGTGCGCAAGACACGCCAGCGCAGACTGCATAAAGCCTTTCTGCGTTACCACGACCCACTCAACTGGCCTTTGCTACGCGAGGCGTTGAAGAAAATGGGACGTGCGGATTTGATTGGTAACGGAAAAAAACATCTGATTCCGCGTTGGCAACCAGAGACTGATGGCAGTTACCACAGCCCGCGGCGTAAAAACAGTTCTGGCAGACCTGCGAAAGGCACTATATTAACGCAACACACGGGTTTACCACCCAGAGAGCAATCGGACAGACCTTCCAATAGGCGGCGCAGTAAAACTACGCAAAGCCGCAGCAGGCCAGGGAAATAATTTCCCAGTACACTTGCCTAACACCAACTCCCCTAACACCAACTCCAATGCGTTAAACCACTGGGAGGACACTACAGATCCAGAGCGAACGCGCGCTAAGAGCGCGTTTACTTTGTATCCGGCTGCAGAGTCCTAGGAGATTCCGCACCGCGAGCGGTGCGGAATCTCCTAGCGGGTAAGAATCTCGATTTGCATCTGATTCCATTTGTAGTTAACGCTATGACTGTACCCGTCGGGATTACGCATTGCGTCTGACCAGATCATGGTCATGCGCTTACCATCGCTACTAATCCATTTAGGAGACAGCTTGGGCTGGTAAGTCAGGTTTCCAGCATTATCCGGCAACCAGTGATCGGTGTAATAGAACTGTTTCCACGGGCCATAGGGATTTTGTGAGTACCACAACCCCAGACTCCCTGATTTAGTGTGCATCCATTTGTCGTAGTAGTCGTGCGATGCACTCGACATCCCTTGGCCGGCATAGGTGCCACCATTAGCCATTACATAGAGACCCAGACCTTCGTTCCACACCACTGAGGGCAACCATGAGTACCATCCAAAGTACTCTCCCTTAGCATTCTTTTCGGGTAAATAAATATTTGCCTGACGCTGAGCTATGTCACGCGTCCAGTGAGCTTGGTTATCCCGCCATCCGGCAAAATACTCCCAGGCACTTCTAAGCCCGAGTTGCTCCGCCGGTACGCGCGCCAGCATTAACTGATTGCTCTGTGCGCCTTCCGGTGAATAGATATACACGTAGCCATCGGGTGATGCCTGGTGGTCTTTACCGTTTTGTACAAAACTGACAAAGGAAAACGGATACGCCTGCTTGCCGTGACCGTTGCGACCATATTCCTGAAAGAAAAACATTTCGTCGTTAGCGATAGACTGAACCGACGCATCCCATGCACCGGTATAGCGATCCGTGTTATTTCGATCTACTCGCGACCAGCTAGCGCCGTTGTCGTAGGATCGAAGCATTTTCACACCACGAAACGGTCCCGGTGACCACGCGGCGTTTTGCGTTTTTGACACCATAGAATACAGCGTGCCGTTCACCGACAGCGTACCGTAGCCGTACCAGCCATCTTCATTCGTATGAAACCTCGGATAACCGTCAACTTCACTGCGCGAAAACCACTGACTGTCGCCGGTAATCCGGTAAAGCCGACTGTGGTATCGATACGATCCGTCAAACCAGTCACCGTCAGACATCGCGGTAATAACACCGTCGTCAGCCGCCCATGTCTGGCACCAGTTGTCGCCCTTGCCACCAATTCGCACAAGCGATGAGGCATCAAATCTCACACCCGTTGGCACAGTGGATGTTGAGTGGTTGTTAGTATTGCCCTGCCCTACACGGCAGCTGGCACCGTTCTCCCAACCCCAGCCATCGCCGTCCGGATCACTGCCAGAGAGCAGACAGGTCTGCACCTGTTTTGGTGAACCTACGCGACAACTCGTGTTGTTTTCCCACCCCCAGCCGTCTCCGTCCGGGTCCGCCGCGTCTGCGCTACACTGAGGTGCTTCCTGCGCCAAGCTAGAATAAAAAAGTGCGGCACCAACAACCATCGTTGAAAGGCCTGGACGGAACAAACCGAACATCTGTTAACCCTGACATTGCTTAAACAAAGCCGCTGACATTACCGTTTTTTAATGCCATTACACAAGAGAAAAAACATTACTTTGTCGCATCCGGAATCAACCTCAGATTCCCCGGTAAAAATAAAACCCTTTTAAAATCAATTAGTTATGACACCCTCACCACAATAAACCGATCACTTACAGAGGGCACCAACAAGAGTGTAGAACCGGCACCAATCACGGTCTGTAACCACCTCAAAGTCCCCCACTGGTTACAATGCGCTGCCGGGAAGGGAGTAGTCACTGTTGCCGGCAAGATACCGCCCGCTAACCAGTCAAAACCTATGGGACCGCTCCATGCCCGAGTTTATCGCCGACCTACCCGCGGTTGCTATTCTGCTGCCTGCAGCTTCAGTCTATGTCTTGTGGGCATTGTTTCACTGGATCTTCGCAGCATCCGACGAAGAATCCGATAGTGAGGGAACAGTCGATCCGGCAACTTCTGCCGACAACACTAAAGCGAACGAAGCAGGGTTTTCAGCGACGACAAAACCACTGTCTAACTCGACAGTCGGTCTTGACAACAAGTTTATTGAAAGACGCGCTGTCGACTTTGCATCGGATGCGATTTCAGCAACGCCAATCGGCGACGAAACAGCAGCTACTCCACAAGTATTATTGGCAGCGGATAGCGCCATCAAACCGAGCGCTGATGCGGCGAGGGCTGATACCGATACACCAGACGAATCGTCTTCTGATGTAAGTACGACATCCGCAGAGATAAAGAATCCTGTTAACATTACTGCGCCCACCGGCGCAGCTGACCCGGCTGAAACTGCAGCATCCGCCGGGTCATCTTCCACAGTTGAAACTGCGACACCCGCAAAGTCTGGCACTCTTGCTAAGACTTCGGCGCCCGGATCAACTGCCCTCACTGAAACTACAGTATCCACCGGATCACATTCTGCGACCGAACCTTCGACATCAGCAGAGTCAAGCAGTCTTGCTAATTACACTGCGCCCACCGAATCATCCGCCGTTACTGAAACGGCACTATCCATTGGATCAACTTCTGCTGCTGAAACTGCCTCATCAGCAGAGCCAGGCACTCTAGCTAAATCTACTGCGTCCACCGGATCATCTGCCCTTCCTAAAACTACCGCATCCACTGATGCAACCTCAGCAACTGAAACTTCGGAATTTGCAGGGTCAAGCAGTGTTGCTAAAACTTCCGCGCCAGGATCAACTACCCGTCTTACTGAAACCGCAGTATCCACTGAATCACATTCTGCGACTGAATCTTCAGCATCGGCGGAGTCAGGCACTCCAACTAACTCTACAGCGGCCACCGGATCATCCCCCCTTACTGAAACTGCACCGTCGACCAGTTCATCTTCTACTGCTGGAACTACAACACCCGCAAGATCAACTGATGCCGCTGTCTCACCAGAATCCGACGGGGTTTCTGTGCACGCTGACAGCACAGATTCAACAGGATTTTCTCCTGAGGCTGAGTCTTCAATCGATACATCAGGTATCGGTAACAGCAGCACGGCATCCAGCGCAGCGGCGACAACGGATAACAAATCGGCGTCCGGAGCATTAGCCGGGCGGTTTAACTCAGACACCAACAACACGCAACAAATACCATCGGATGACTCTGCCGGAAACACAGCCAGCAAAGAACGACCTGTTGGCAACCAATCTACAGTCTCTGCCAGTGATGTAGCTGACAAGCACGGCAACGGCAGTTCTGAAAATGACAAGCCGATTGCCAACCAGAATTCGGCGACGCATTCTGACTCAGCGATCGCACTGAAGCCCCAGAGCAGTTCGTCGCTCCCCGAAAAAGCAGCGACGAAACCATCCGATGGGGCTGATAAATCTGGATTATCAGGTGTTAACGGCGACCAACAATCATCAGCAAATCAGTTGGCCACCCCGTTACAGAATTCTGATCAACCAACAAACGGCCTGGCCTCTGGACAATTCGCGACAGCAATACAAGCGGATACCACTAACAATCACAATAACTCTACCGACGCTTCATCTCCGCAAGCACTGATCAGGGATGCAGCATCAACCTTCGCCGCAAAAGACTTACCAGCCAACAATCCCAGGTCTGGAAAATCGCAGGTCGATGAGGGTCATTTATCAAGTACCTCATTCGGCAATAAACAAAGGGACAACATATCCGGATCGGCAGTATCGGCCGAGTCGATTTCACAAGCATCCACCAATGCAGACAGCAACTCGCCTTTGCACAAGGCCTTAGCATCAACTAGTGACTTACAGAGTAAAACTACAGCTGGTTTCACTGGCGCAGACGCCAATAGCAACACCGCAGAATCCAATACCCAATCCTCAGGTCCAGTCAATGCGCATACAAACTCAACTGACAGCGCTCAGAACAACAATTCAACCGGCAACGAAACAGACGAATCAAACGCGGCGGACCAGTCGTCTGCATTGCCCAGCCATATCAACCCGGGCAAGCAAAAAGACCGCAATTTTACGTTAGGCCGTGGCTCCAACCATGACGCTGCGAAAGACGCCGGAAAAACAGAGTCTGCGTCCAAATCACCCTATAAGACTGCTGCCAAGATGAAGGCAACAGCGCCGACAGCCGAGGTTCAACTTCAACTCAAAGCGCCGGACTCAGCGTTTCAGCCTCGCCACACATCCGGTGAAATTACCCGAAAAGATAACGCCGATAACGTCACCGCAGACTTACACGAAAAGCTGTTGAAGGTTAAAGACGAACAGATAAAAGCGCTGCAATCAAAACTGCAATCCCTTGAACAGCAATCCAAAAACCACCAGGCTCAACAACAAACAGTAGAAAACACCCCCGTACCCGACTCGCCTGGTAAGGCGTCAGTGGTTTCTATCAACAGCAGCACCTCGACGGACAACGTCGATGAGCAGAATTTTTACAAAGAAAAATATGAAGACACTGCAGTAAAGCTCATCAACAATGAACGTAAACTCGCGCAACTTCAGTCAACGGTAAATAACTTACAATCAGCCAGCGCTAAGCCGGCTTCAAATTCAACTTCCACAACACAATTTGCAACCAATCGACCGACCCTGTTGAGCAAGGTTCGTGTTATGACTAAAGCCTGAGTTAAGTGAGCGTGTTTACATCATGCACGGGTTACCCAACAGCTAAAATAACACGCCATCTATTTCGGGGGTAAGCACAAAAGATCCCTGCCCGGGCTACCCGGGTCGCGTTTCGCCAAACGTAAACACATGGACTCTCGATCGATCACTATGCAACCCATCGTTTCAATTAAAAACCTGAGCAAAGTGTACCGCTCCGGACATCAGGCACTGAACAACATCAATCTCGACATCATGCCTGGAGAAATTCTTGCGCTACTCGGGCCAAACGGTGCAGGAAAAACAACATTAATTAGCACAATATGCGGCATTGTTTCGCCGACCTCCGGGTCGGTAACTGTAGACGGGCACGACATCGAAACCGACTACCGACACACCCGCGAACTCATCGGACTGGTACCACAGGAACTCACACTGGGTGCGTTCGAAAAAGTGGCAAGCACGTTGGCATTCAGCCGTGGCTTGCATGGTAAGGCACCAGACAAACAACATATCGAACAACTACTCAAAGATCTGTCCCTGTGGGAAAAAAGGGACAGCATTCTAATGAGTCTGTCCGGTGGCATGAAGCGTCGAGTACTGATTGGTAAGGCACTATCCCATGAACCACGCGTACTTTTTCTGGACGAACCTACCGCTGGTGTTGACGTTGAGTTACGCAAGGATATGTGGCAGCTGGTAAAGCGTCTGCGCGAATCAGGCGTAACAATTATCCTGACAACACACTATATTGAAGAAGCAGAAGAAATTGCTGACAGAGTGGGGATTATCAACAATGGTGAGCTGTTACTGGTTGAAGACAAAACCGAATTGATGCAAAAGCTCGGTAGCAAACAGCTGACTATTGAGCTGCGACAACCGCTTCAATCTATTCCAGAATCACTCAATGAGTACGAACTCACATTGTCTGAAGATGGACTACAACTCATCTATCAGTACGACACTCGCCAGGACAGAACCGGAATCACCTCACTGATGCAGGCAATCAACAGCGCCGGACTCACACTGCGAGACATTCATACATCGCAGAGTTCACTCGAAGATATATTCGTTAACCTGGTCACTGAGAAATCATGAACTGGCATGCCATCAGCGTCATCTATAAAGCCGAGATGCAACGCACACGCAATACCATACTGCAAAGTATTGCATCACCGGTTATATCTACGTGCTTGTATTTTGTGGTATTCGGGTCTGCGATCGGTTCGCGTATTCAATCAGTAGAAAATGTTTCGTACGGCGTTTTTATTGTCCCGGGGCTGGTGATGCTGTCACTGCTGACACAGAGTATAAGCAATGCCTCTTTTGGTATTTACTTTCCGAAATTCACAGGCACGATTTACGAAATACTATCTGCTCCTTTGTCTTTCTTTGAAGTGGTATTAGGTTACGTAGGTGCAGCCGCAACCAAGTCACTCATTATCGGTACCATTATTTTACTGACCGCTGGTTTTTTTGTTGACCTGCAAATACAGCACCCTATCTGGATGCTGGCATTCCTGATTCTGACGTGCATTACTTTCTCACTATTCGGATTTATTATTGGCATCTGGGCAGACAACTTTGAAAAACTGCAGCTGATTCCGTTACTGGTTATAACGCCGCTGGTGTTTCTTGGCGGGAGTTTTTATTCAGTCGATATGTTGCCACCGCTGTGGCAAAAAATATCCTACTTTAACCCGGTGCTTTATTTAATCAGCGGGTTCCGATGGAGCTTTTTCGAGGTTGGCGATGTTTCAGTCGGCATCAGCCTGCTCAG
>CALLLY010000070.1 GCA_938008205.1 uncultured Granulosicoccaceae bacterium | reverse complement strand
GCCAGACTGGCGGCAATGGTGGCGTGGGCGGCATCGTCTCAGCGCGACAGAGTAGGCGGGCTGGTGTTTAGTGACAGTGGCATTCGTGAGGTAAAACCTGCGGCGGGTTCTCGCGGGGTAACACGGCTATTGAATGAAATTGTTACCACTCAGGATAAAGCGTTAGCGTCGGATGTGGCGAGTGGTTCTTCGTGGCCGTTTGAAGATATTTACCGGCACCTGCGTCGTAGTGCACATACCGGCAGTTCTATTGTACTGCTTACCGACTTTGCTGATCGCGATGAGATGGATAACAAAGCTGCCAGTCAGATGGTGGCTCATAACCATGTAGTGGCTTGCCGCATCTATGATGTACTGGAAAAACAATTACCACCGCCAGCGGCTTACGCGATTACTGATGGAACACGGCGTGGCACTATCAGCACATCGTCGGCGTCGGCGCGTAGTGCTTATGTACAGGCGTTTGCCGACCATTGTCAGCAGACCCGTAAGTTGTTTTCCGGCCCGAACAGCCATTACCTGGAGTGTGCAACCAGTGATTCATTGGCACCGGTAGCGGCGCGTATTTTAAAATGCTTGCCGGGTAGTTTGTAGTGCCATCGTTATTACTCACAACGCGGACTATTTATGGTTTTGCAGCCGGCACTCTGCTGTTACCTAACGATGCGATCTCACAATCACAAACGTCCAGTGACGTTGCACAAACGCCTGATGAACTGTTGGCCGAGTTAAGAGACTTGCATCTGCCGGAGCCACCGTCACTGTGGCCACCGGCACCCGGATGGTGGCTGGCAGGGTTGATTTTAATGCTTGGCGGCGGGTTTCTAATCTACCGTTATCTGAATCGTAAATCAGCCAGAGTGATTGATCATACCCATGACAGCAAGTGGCAAGACAGTGCGTTACAGGAACACGAACGTCTGACCGGACTTTTACAGAGTGATGCGCCGGTTAATCAGGTGGTCTCCGGGGCGTCAGTATTGATGCGCAGAGTGGCACTGGCACGCCTGCCGCGTGAGAAAGCGGCCACTGTTCAGAATGAACAGTGGTTGACGTTGCTGGATGATTTAAGTCAAAGCGAACAATACAGCAACGGGGTTGGTCGGTTGTTACTGGATCACCCGTATAGACAAAGCAGTGAAATCGCCAAAAGTGATGTTGCAGATTTGCTGGCTTTGATGGAGCAAACAATTTCACAGCACGATGCGGTGGTGAAAGATGTTTAGTTTCCAGTGGTGGTGGATGATTCTGGTTTTACCGTTACCGCTGTTGGTCAGATGGCTTACTCCGGCAGCCGGTGCTCGCGAGCAAGCCGCTCTGGTGGTGCCGTTTTACGATGTGCTGCAAAATGCTTTTGGTGCCAGCAAAGGACTCCAGGGTGGAGCGTGGTCTCTGGTAACAGCAGTGGTGATGTGGCTGGCACTGGTGGCTGCCGCCATGCGACCGCAATGGCTGGGAGAACCACTGGATGTGCCACTCACCGGTCGCGATATCATGCTTGGCCTGGACATTTCCGGCAGCATGCGTGAGCGGGATTTCAGCGTTAATGGCCGCACCGTGGAGAGGCTTGAAGCGGCAAAGGTTGTGGCTAATGAATTTATCGCCAAACGTGAAGGCGATAGAGTCGGGTTGATTCTGTTTGGTGACAACGCTCAGGTGCAGACGCCACTGACCTATGACTTGCAAACCGTACAGCATTTTCTCAGTGAAACGATTGTCGGGTTGATCGGGTCTTCTACCGCCATAGGGGATGCCATAGGTCTTGCCGTGAAGCGATTGCGATCCCGCCCTGCGGAATCGCGAGTGTTTATATTACTGACCGATGGTGCGAATACGGCAGGTGCTGTGTCTCCGGCAGAAGCTGCAAAGGTCGCCGCTGACAACGACATTCGCATTCATACTATTGGCGTGGGTGCAGAGGCGGTAACCGTAGAGGGGTTGTTTGGCAAACGAGTGATTAACCCGTCCAGATCACTCGATGAAAAAACGCTCAAAGAGATTGCTGAAGCGACTGGTGGGCAGTATTTCAGGGCGCGCAATACGGCAGAGATGGTCAAGATTTATGAGGTTATCAATGCACTGGAGCCCACTGAAATCGATGGCGCCAGTCTGCGCCCGCTGACCGAGCTTTATATCTGGCCGTTGGCTTTGGCGTTGTTGTGTAGTGGCATGATTGTCTGGCAACGGGGTGTCAGGTGATGGAAACCTTGCACTTGCTAAGACCTTACTGGCTGCTTGCATTGATGCCACTTTGTTTTTTGCTTTATCGCTGGTATCGCAATGCCGCACACCAGAATGAGTGGCGTGATCATGTTGATGAAGGCTTGCTGCCGCATCTGATCAGTGGCAGTTCAACTCCCATGGGTAAGTCCTCAATCGTGTTGTTGGCGTTACTATGGCTGTTGGCGGTAATTGCGCTTGCCGGGCCCACCTGGGAGAAGTTGCCAGCAGTGGTGTATCGCGGCTTACAGGAAAGAGTGTTAATTGTGGATTTGTCTGCGTCGATGAATGCACGTGATACCAAACCTTCACGGCTTGATCGTAGCCGCCAGAAGCTACAGGATATTCTCAAGCGTTCAGCAGAAAGTCAGACTGCGCTGGTTGTGTTTGCTGCCGCCCCTTATGTGGTCTCTCCGCTTACCGATGATGTTGATACCATCGGTTCTATGTTGCCGTCGCTGTCGACCGATGTAGTGCCGGCACAAGGTAGTCTGGTATCGGCTGCCTTGAGTAAAGGGCTTGATTTACTCAATCAAAGCGGTAGTCGACAGGGAAGTTTGTGGATGATTACCGACAGCAAACCGGATAGCGCCGCGTTGCAGGTGGCAACAGAAATAAAGGCCGCAGGCTACCGCCTGCATGTACTTGGTGTTGGCACTGAGGAAGGTGCACCTATTCCCGGTGCCAGAGGTGGTTTTGTAAAGGATGGTGAAGGCAATATTGTTGTTGCCCGGCTGGATGGTGGTTCGTTAAGCGCACTTGCCACTCGTGCCGGTGGCGTTTATGCACAGGTAAGCAGTACCGACGCCGACATCAACAAAATGTTTACTGCCGATGAGACATTAACAGTTTCAGATGTCAGCAGTATGGAAAGGCAGGCGGATATCTGGCTGGAACGCGGGCCATTTCTTGTGTTGTTGCTGTTGCCCTTTGCGGCGTTGTGTTTCAGGCGTGGCTGGCTATGACTCGCACTTGGTTTTTAGTAGCGATGTTGTTGCTTAGTTCGCAGGCGATGGCTTTTGAATGGCGAGAGTTATGGCAGCGCAAAGATCAACATGCGCATAAGTTACTGGAAAGTGGCGATCCACAAACTGCTGCAGAATTGTTTGACGACTCGCGCTGGCGCGGTATCAGCCAGTACCAGGCAGGGAACTATGAACAGGCGCAGGCGGAGTTTGCCGCAAATGAAGATATAACGTCCCTATACAACCGGGGTGTGTCTGAAGTGCGTG
>CALLLY010000069.1 GCA_938008205.1 uncultured Granulosicoccaceae bacterium | reverse complement strand
TTCTATGTGAGAGAGAATGCTGCCAAGTTATGTTGGCAGATGGGTGCCTTTGCTTACGCGTCGTGTTTCCCCGGATGCATTCGACTGAGTGACCTGCTAGCGAAACATCGGGGGTCTGGCATCTACCCACTTAGCTTCGTTATTGCCTGATTCGGCGACAGCCGACACGGCTGCCAGGGATCGCAAACCATCTTCTGCACGTGGATAAAGATCTGCGGCCGGGTCGCAGGCACGGCCTTCTTTGTTGGCACGTATTGCTTCTGATAAGTCTTTATAGATATTGGCAAATGCCAGTGGCATGCCTTCGGCGTGACCGATAGTCACTCGTGTGGTGCGATCCGCTTCAGGTGATAAATTACCTTCGCCACGCTCTATGATTTGCAGCCGTTCATTGAGTGGCATGTAATAGAGTTGGTTGGGTTGCTCCTGTGCCCAGCGTAAACCACCGTTTTCACCAAACACCTGTATGGTTAAGCCGTGTTGTCTACCCAGTGCAATCGACGATGTCCATAGCCTGCCTACTGTGCCACCGTCCATACGAAAGTTCACCATGGCGTCGTCTTCAAGCTCACGTGATTCGATGCACGAGACGATATCAGCAGACAACTTTGTAACTTCCTGACCGGTGACAAAGCTTGCCATATGCATGGCGTGTATTCCGCAGTCGGCAAACTGTGCAGATACTCCCGCCTGGGCAGGATCATAACGCCAGCGAACTCGCGGGTTGTCAGCGTCTGCCGCATCGGCGTGGTGACCGTGTGCAAATTCTGCGTTGACCACACGAATCTTTCCCAGATCACCGCGCTGGATCATGGCGCGCATATGTCGCACCAGTGAGTAGCCGCTATAGCCATAGTTCACGGCGCAAATTTTCCCTGATGCTTTGGCGGTGCGGACGATCTCTTCGCCTTCATCAACAGTCATTGTCATCGGTTTTTCGCACAACACGTGAAAGCCCGCTTCAAGGAATGCTTTGGTGATTTCAAAGTGCGTAGAATTTGGTGTTGCGACGGTGACCAGATCTATTCGGTCGTCACGTTGCTTTTCCCCTTCAAGCATTTCCTGCCAGTTGCCGTAGGCTCTGTCTGCTGCCAGCCCGAGTGACTGACCGTAAGCACGACCCTCGTCGGGTCTGTGGTCGAGTGCGCCGGCTCTGAATTCAAACAGTCCGTCCAGCCCAGCACCCAGTCGATGTGCCGGGCCTATCTGGCTGCCTTCACCGCCACCAATCATGCCCCACTGAAGTTTAGTCATGATGATTCCTATGCGAAGCCGATTGATTCAAGGTATTTTCTGTTTGCCGTTGCATCGCCAACCGGATCAGGGTCTAGCGTCGGGTCACAGTCCTGTTCAATAGTGCACCAGCCTTCGTAGCCGGAATCGACAAGCAGTTGTCTGACTTGCGGAAAGTTAACTTCTCCTTGTTCCAGGGTGCAAAAGATTCCCTGACCGCAGGCATCGTAGAAACCGGTACGGTTGGCTATGGCTTGTTCTTTGACTTTTGCGTCGGTGTTTTTAAAGTGTACGTAAGTGATGCGATCCATATGTCTTTTCATGAACGCAACCGGATCAAAGCCCGCGTAGGTGCAATGACCGGTGTCGATGCAGATTTTCAATAGGTCTTCGTCCACTTCTGCCAGTAGTTTTTCTACTTCAGGTTCAAAATCCATGAATCCACCTGCGTGTGGATGAATTTCCGGAATCAGGCCATATTCTTCGGCGCCCATTTTAGCCACGGTGACAATGCGATCACGGTAGGCTGCCCATTCATTGTCATCCATTTGCTCGGCCTCACTGGCACGGCCTGCGGTAGGCGCACGGCGAGGGGAGATTGAATCGATTAAAACAAAGTGCTTTGCTCCGTGTGCTCGCAGAGCCTCACAGGTTCTTTTCGCACCGTCGAGTACATCGTCCCACTGATCAGGGTCGTGAAAAGCTCGAAAAACCACACCGCCAATCAGTTCAAGGTCGTGTTCTGCCAACGCATCGGCGAGCTGTGCCGGGTCTTCCGGCATGTAGCCAACGGGCCCCAATTCAATACCCTTGTAACCAGCAGTAGCGCAGTCTTTCAGGACCTGTTGCCATGGTGGGTTGCGATCATCTTTAGCGAATTCAACACCCCAGGAGCAGGGCGCGTTGCCAATTCTTATGGTCATGCGAGAAAACCTTGTAATAACTGAAATTTGTAGCCCGAGACCCGGCTCTGGCGGTTTGGGGATGGTAGCGCAATAAAAACACCAGACACTTCAAAACGGCATCAGGCCGATGTCTGTTTAATGTAGAGTGAATTTGTTTGCAACCGGTTGCATTTATTGTATCCTCGTATTTCCAAAAGCGTCAACCGCAGTATTTCTGCTGCGCCTCAAAAAGAGTGATTCAAATCATGACCGTTGAGACAACCCGGCTCACACTGGCACAAGCCATCGTGCGGCATCTTGCTGCGCAGTTTATTGATATCGATGGTGAAGAGCATCGTCTATTCGGTGGTGGTTTCGGTATTTTCGGCCATGGCAATGTGACCTGTCTTGGGGAGGCTCTGTACAACCATCGTGAAGAGCTGCCGTTGTATCGTGGCCAAAACGAACAGAGCATGGGCTTTGCAGCTGCGGGATACGCTAAATATCATTTGCGTCAGCGCATGATGTTCTGCACCGCGTCCGCGGGGCCGGGTACCTCTAACCTGTTAACGTCTGCGGCACTTGCGCACGCCAACCGTCTACCGATGCTGCTGTTGTGTGGTGATACCTTTCTGACCCGACTGCCTGATCCTGTATTGCAACAACTGGAAAATTTTAATGACCCGACCTTCGGCGTTAACGATGCGTTTAAACCGATGTCGCGTTATTGGGATCGCATTACGCATCCGGCACAGATTATCCAGTCGTTGCCGGCGGCGCTTGCAACGCTTTTAGACCCGGCAGATTGTGGCCCGGCGTTTCTCGGCTTACCGCAGGATGTACAAGGCTGGACTTATGATTACCCCAACGTGTTTTTTGAAAAGAAAGTTCATCGCATTCGTCGCCAGCGACCGGATGTTGCCGAAATAGAAGCTGCCGCAGCACTATTAAAATCGGCAGTGCGTCCGATGATTATTGCTGGCGGCGGAGTACAGTATTCGAAAGCGGTGCAGGAACTCACGAGCTTTGCTGAGGCAACCAACATACCGGTTGTGCAAACAATTGCCGGTCGTGCAAACCTGGTTGAAACTCACCCGTTAAATACCGGTCCTCTGGGAGTCACCGGATCTGATTCCGCTAACAACATTGCGGAAAAAGCTGACGTGATTGTGGCGGTCGGAACGCGACTACAAGACTTTACCACCGGTTCCTGGACTGCGTTTGCGCAAGATGCACAGTTCATTTCGGTGAATGTTGGAAGGCACGATGCTGCCAAGCACAGATCATTGCCAGTGGTGGCCGATGCGAAGATGGCCCTGCGGGAACTCACTACTGCTGTGGCTGGTTACCAAAGCCCCGCAGACTGGACACAGCTGTCTCGTACCGAACGTGAAAAATGGGATGCGTACGTGGCAGTGAATGTTGCTTATGGAAATCGTCCAAATTCTTATGCACAGGCCATTGGGGTGGTGAACGAACATTGCGATCCATCTGATCGGGTGGTTGCAGCGGCCGGCGGACTACCTGCCGAGGTCACAGCCAACTGGCGGACACTTGAAACCGGAACAGTGGATGTTGAGTTTGGATATTCCTGTATGGGTTATGAAATATCCGGGGCATGGGGTGCACGCATCGCGCAGTCTGAAAATCAAGCTGATCAGGATACGATTGTATTTATCGGTGACGGGTCTTATCTGATGCTTAACTCCGATATTTATTCGTCGGTAATCAGTAATAAAAAACTGATTATTATGGTGTTGGACAATGGGGGTTTTGCGGTGATCAATAAGCTGCAGAACAATACCGGTAACGAGAGCTTTAACAATTTGCTGTCTGACTGCCCGACCGTCACCCAACCGGTTGGTGTTGACTTTGCCGCGCATGCCGCTTCAATGGGCGCCAATACAGAAACAGTTGATAACCCCGCTGAATTGGCAGAAGCCTTCAAGCGTGCAAAGCAATCCGAAAAAACCACTGTGATTGTGATGAATGTTGACTCTCACGAAGGCTGGACCACCGAAGGGCATACCTGGTGGGAGGTGGGCACGCCGCATGTTACTACCAGCGACAAAGTCAGAAGTGCTCATGAAGATTGGGAATCAAGTCGCGTAAAACAACGCAAAGGTGTGTAATGAGTTCGACCATCCGTTCAGTTAACAGTGTTGTTTTGTAATGGAACAGGCGCAGTTATCTACTAAGAACTTCCTGGTTGTCGGGCGCGCCGGCATGGATTTCTATCCGCAGCCACCGGGAACTAAAACCGAAGATGCTACCGAGTTTTTTGCGGCCCTGGGTGGCTCTTCGGCGAACATTTGTGTGGCATTGGTTAAACAGGGGTGCAACGCGTCTCTTGTGACCCGGGTATCTGATGATGCCATTGGTCGCTTCTGTCTGAAGCAACTCGACAACTATGGTGTTGCCAGAGATTTTGTCACGACCGTGGGTGGTGAGGCACGTAATTCACTGGCGGTGTCTGAAAGCCGCCTGCAAGAGCATGAGACGGTTATTTATCGTAATGGTGCGGCCGACTTTGAAATGACCGGCGATGATTTTAATAACATTGATTTTGCAAACTACTCGGCGCTTATTACCACCGGTACTGTACTGGCTGCAGAGCCTTCCCGCAGTGCTGCGTTTGAAGCGTTTGCAAGTGCAAAAGCTGCAGGCTTGCCGCTGATCTTCGATGTCGATTATCGACCGTATAGCTGGGGCTCAGCCGAAGAGGCTGCAACCACCTACTCTAAGGCCGGGGAGATGTGCGATGTTATAATTGGTAATGACGTTGAATTCGGTTTTATGGCGGGCCACTATGACCGGGGGCTTGAAAAAGCGCGAGCACTGGCTAAGTCTACTGCCAGTATCGTGGTGTATAAAATGGGGGAGAAAGGCGCTGTTACAATTACCCCTGATGAAGAATTCGCAACGGGTATATATCCTGTCACTGCCCTGAAGCCGGTGGGTGCCGGAGACAGCTTTATGGGTGGGTTTATTGCCTCGCTTGCCAATGGTTATGGATTGAAAGAAGCCGTGCTGCGTGGTTCTGCCAGTGCCTCTATCGTAGTGACCAAAGTCGGTTGTGCGCCGGCGATGCCAACTGCTGACGAACTCGATACATTTTTACAAGCTCATGCTGGTCCTGCTAATGCGTGAGCTGCTAACAACAAGGTTATTTTAAGTTCATGCATATTGCCCCGTTCGACAATAAAAATCTGCCAATCGTAGATATAGATAACGCTACCGTTCCGCTTAACTATTTTAATATTGTTAAGCTCAAGCGCGGACAAGCCTTTGAATATCAGGTGCCTGGTTATGAGACATGCATTGTGCCGGCAACAGGTTCGGTAGATGTTGAAGTCGAGGGTGTCTCATACAAGTCTCTCGGAAACCGCGGGGAAGATGTCTGGGACGGTGAACCGGAAGGTGTCTATGTTCCTGTTGGTGCTAAAGTCACCATGTCTTGCGTATCCGACGAGACAGAAACGTTTATCGCCGGTGCAAAATTCGACAAAGTGCTGGAACCGTTTGACGTGCGGTCGGCAGAGCTTGATCTGGTTCAGTACGGCTCAGATGACACCAAAACACATCGTAAAATCAAGCATATTCTCGGACAGAAACAACACGACAAAGTCGGGCGCTTGCTGGTTAGTGAATTATTTACAGTAGGTGCGGGCGGCTGGTCAGGGTTTCCATCGCATAAGCACGATACCAATCGTCTGCCGGATGAAACCCGTCACGATGAAACTTATAACTTCCGTTTTAAACCGAATCATGGTTCGGGTGTGCAGATGTTGCAGCGGGTCGATAATGAGCCTGGAGATGCGTACCACATTATGGATGGTTCAACGATCTGTCTGGACAACGGTTACCACCCTTGTGCGGCTCTGCCCGGTTATGAAATGTATTACTTCACGATTCTTGGCGGCCTGACACAAAGATCACTGGTGCAATATTTTCAGCCAACACACGCGTATCAAATTGAAACTATCCCTGGCATCAAAGACATGATTGCCAAGTTCAAGTAATCGCATGCCAATTGCAACACTCAAAGAAGTACTTCAGCCAGCTTTAAGAGACGGACATGCGGTTGCGGGGCTGGTGTGCCTGGGGTGGGAGGATATGTGTGCCTACGTTGAAGCGGCGGAACACGAACAGGCGCCGGTGATTCTGCAGGCTGGCCCCGGTTGTCGGGAACACACACCCTTACCGGTACTGGGTGCTATGTTTCGAACGCTGGCGGAGCAGGCCAGTGTGCCGGTTGTGGCGCATCTTGATCATGGTTATTCGATTGATGAATGCCGTGAAGCGATTGAGTGCGGTTTTTCTTCTGTGATGTACGATGGTTCCCGAAAACCACTTGCACAAAATATTGAAGAAACTGCTGCTGTGGTACAACTGGCTCATGCAGCCGGCATTTCGTGTGAAGGTGAGATTGGTTTTGTCGGCTACGCAGAAGGCGAATCCTCAGCAGGGACTGATCCGCAGGAAGCTGCTGAATTCGCTACAGCGACTCAGGTGGATGCAATGGCGGTATCCGTTGGCAATGTACACTTACAGCAATCCGAGTCCAGTGGCCTCGACGTTGACAAAATTCGTGAAATAGAAGCCGTGTGCCAGGTGCCGCTGGTGATTCACGGTGGGTCTGGCGTTCCGGCAGCACAACGCAGCGAGCTGGCGAGGACGACGAAAATCTCCAAATTCAATG
The DNA here is from genome assembly GCA_938008205.1 of uncultured Granulosicoccaceae bacterium. Taxonomy (GTDB): domain Bacteria; phylum Pseudomonadota; class Gammaproteobacteria; order Granulosicoccales; family Granulosicoccaceae. Next base: position 1,646 of record CALLLY010000069.1, on the reverse strand, counting down.
TAGGCACTGAGCTAAGGATGGCGTTCGGCCGCGCGTTGCGGGATTCTGTGGCCGCCGATAGCGAGCGCTTTGATCGCAATGCAATTCTTAAAGATACCGTGAGTCCGGTGACACAGGCGGCCATAAGAGTCCTGCAGTCTATGCGCTAAAACCGTTGTTTGCGTCACGGGCAGGCAAGAGTAGAATCGGGCTTCGTACCGCTGATGGAGCCAACTGATGAAATTGTTTTACAACCCGGCATCTCCCTTTGTTCGTAAAGTGTTGGTCACAGCGATCGAATGTCAGCTTGATAACAAGATATCCAAACAACCACTTGCTTTAACGCCGGTGGCTCCGAGTGATGCACTCAATGCTGATAATCCGCTGGGTAAAATTCCTGCGCTGGTACTGGACGATGGCTCGACCTTAATGGATTCACGAGTGATCTGTGAGTATCTGAATGATCTGGGCCGTGGCAATTTGTTTCCTGCAGATAATACCCGCTGGCAAACCTTGCGATGGCAGTCAATCGCGGATGGCATGTGTGATGCCGCTGTTGCGGTGCGCTACGAGACCTTTGTCAGGCCGCAGCAGCACCAGTGGGAGCAGTGGATTAATAATCAAAAAGATAAGTACCGTCGTGCGCTGGCTGTGCTGGAAAGTGAAGCAGCAGAATTTGGCAATAAGGTAGATATCGGAACGTTATCTATCGCCATTGCACTTGATTACATCGATTTTCGCTATGCTGATGAAGCATGGCGGGATGTCTATCCGGCTCTGAGTGCCTGGCATCAGCTTTTTTCATCCAGAGATTCACTTGCGCAGACTATGCCTAAAGATCTGTCGCTATAAAATCTTTAGTTAGTAAGTGCCGCACGGCCTGAGTCTGTTTTCCGCAGCTTTGTGCCGCTACTTTTGCTACACCATCTGTAGCGCTTAAAGTTAGACGAGATTTGTGAAAAGTTTCGGTACCCGTCGGGTACTGCTAGACGTTAAACGCACCCTCATACTCGCGCTGCCGCTTATTGGTGCGCAATTGCTGCAGGTGGGCAATGGTCTGATCGACATGATGGTAGCAGGTCGACTGGGTACTGTTGAGCTTGGCGCTGGTGGTATTGGTGCTGCGATCTGGTTCTTCGGATCGTTGTTGTGCATTGGCGTCATGGCCGGGTTATCCCCCATCCTTTCAAAGCTGATTGGTCAGCGCCGTCGGGCGGCTGTGGGTGCCGTGTTTCGCCAGGGGCTGTGGCTGGGAGTTATCAGCGGTGTGTTGGCGGTAGCGCTCACGATAACGCTGGCTTTGACATTACCGATGTGGTCAATCGAACAGCAGATGGTCCCTGCGATCAAATCGTATTTGTTCACTGCGTGCTGGAGCTTACCCGCTTTTGCGGTGGTAATGGCTTGCCGCAATGTTTGTGAAGCCACGTCGCTAACGCGGCCTGTTCTCGTTGTCCAATTCCTTGGATTGTTGGTTAACCTGTTTGCTGATCTGGCATTCGGACTTGGCTGGTTCGGATTTCCTCGCTTAGGTCTGGCAGGTATTGGTATGGCGACATCACTTGTCACCATTACCATGGCAACCTGTCTGGTACTGATTCTAATGCGTCGCAATCGTTTTAAACGCTTTGCACTGTTTGCAAGTTTTGAATGGCCTTCGTGGAAAG
>CALLLY010000068.1 GCA_938008205.1 uncultured Granulosicoccaceae bacterium | reverse complement strand
TTAGTTAATGTGTTTCAATATTATTGAGGTCCGTTCTTATCACCGGGCACACACCCGGTAACGATCCCTTCGCAGCGCTGAGACGCTGGCCCTCCCGAGAAGGCGGGAGGGCGAGATCTATAGGACATCGTCCTAGTGAGGAATCAGGACAGTATCAATCACGTGAATTACCCCGTTAGTGGCATTGATATCAGTGACGGTCACTGCGGCGTCATTAATAAACAAAGTGTCACCCTTAACACTCACCTGCACTGCATCACCATTGGCCACCGTGACGCTGCTACCCGCAAGGCTTAGCGCAGCACTCGAATCAACGGCAACATCCGCAACTACGTGGTACAGAAGAATGTTCTTCAGGGTATCCGGATCCGCCAGCAAGGCATCGATAGTGTCCTGACCCAGCGCAGCAAAGGCATCGTCTGTTGGTGCAAAAACCGTGTATATCTCATGACCACCTGCCAGCGGACCGTCCAGACCAGTGGCCTGTAGTGCAGCAACCAGCGTGTGGAAATTTCCAGCGGCAATAGCCGTGTTATGGATGCTGTCGAGTTGCGGCTCGGCAGGTTCATCTGCTGGTGGCAGTAATACTGCGTCCAACACGTGGATGATGCCGTTACTGGCAATCACATCAGTGGCGACAACTTCAGACTGATTAACGAACAGCTTGCCCATATCCAGTGACAGCGCAACATCGTCTCCATTCGCCATGTTTACAGAAGAACCAGCGAGACTAATGGCAGTTTCCGCGTTAACCGGCTGCCCCGCTACCACGTGATACAACAGGATATCCCGTAATGTGTCCGGGTCGGCCAGAAGTGCGTCTATCGTTTCCTGACCCAGTGCTGCAAAGGCCTCGTCAGTCGGCGCAAATACCGTAAAAGTCGCTTTCTCGTCGGCCAACACAGGAATAAGTCCGGTTGCTTCCAGTGCCGCAGCAAGCGTGTTAAACGAACCAGCTGCCAGCGCTGTTTCAACGATATTTACGGCCTGCGGTGCGGCAGGTTCTCCAGCGCCATTGTCCTGGTTATTGCCTGCATCGGTATCGGTTGGCGGGATCAGTACCGCATCAATCACATGGATGGTGCCGTTGGTCGCGGCAACGTCGGCGGTGACTACTTCAGAGGAATTTATGAATAGTCGGCCATCGGTCAGTGAAATCTGCAAATCATCTTCGTTGGCAGCCTGTACTGAAGAACCCGCCAACGATATTGCGGTGGCACTGTCTACGTTGGTGTCTGCAAGGACGTGGTAGAGGAGAATGTCGCTCAGTGCGTCCGGATCTGCCAGCAGTGCGTTGATGGTGTCCTGACCCAATGCGGCGAATGCTTCATCAGTGGGAGCGAAGACAGTGAACTGGCGCGTCTCATCAGCCAACACAGCATCAAGACCGGTGGCACCAAGTGCGGCTGCCAGCGTGTTGAAGCTGCCAGCGTCTACCGCTGTTTGTACGATGTTACCGGTGGCTTCACTCGGCACAGCCCCTGCAGTGCTACCAGCATCTGAGGTGCCCAGTATAACGTTGTCACTGTCACATGCGGCGGCCCCGACGGCTACCAGCAGTGTCAGCCCTATGTTTCGAATCAGTTTCATTTGCGTGTCCTGTGTTTTTTTCAATTCAAGCGACTGCTGAACTGTGGACGAAGACTAAGCCAGCACGGGTGAATACGTTGTGATCAAAAAAATTCGCTCGTTCACTCTGCGTTCACATTGGGATGTGTTGCCTGCATTCCGGCTGGTCACATAATGATCACATGCACGCGGTTAGGGTGCAGAGCATCAACAAATAACGAGATTCCCAAGACAATGAACGCCAACGCCGAACCAAGGGTTCAATCGCGATTGCTGAGGGTGTTTGTCCTGCAGCTGGCGCTGATCAGCTTTGCCACTATTGCCGGAGTCATGGCCGCCAGCCTGGTCGCAGAGCGCATTCTGGTAAAACAGGCACTCAGCGGTGAAGCGGAATATTTCTGGGAGCGGCGGCAGAACAACCCGGAGTTCCCGGTGCCGAACACACTGAACCTGCAATCCTACCTGCACACTGACGACAGCAGCGCGCTGCCAGCGGGACTCCAGAACCTGCCCCAGGGACAACAAAGAGTAATGTACAACGGCGATGAGTTAATCGCTTTTGTCAGCAGCCGCGGCAACGAAACACTGACATTGCTATTCCAGGACGAGACCGTTTCAAATCTGGGTTTCTACTTCGGGGTGGTACCGTTAACACTGGTACTTCTGGTGATGTACGCGCTTGCCTATCTCACTTATTTGCTGTCCAAACGCGCGGTTTCACCAATAGCAAAATTGGCAGAAACCATAGAGAACTTCGATTTCAGTGCACGAGACGCAAACGAGCTCGATCTGAACAAGTTCACCGGCCCGCATAATTCTGAAACGCTGGTGCTGGCCGACGCATTGCGACACTTCATTGAAAGAACCAACGAATCAATCGAAAGGGAACGTAACTTCGCACGTTATGCATCGCACGAGCTCAGAACTCCGCTGGCGGTTATCGACGGATCAATTTCGTCGCTGGCACTGCTTGATTTGCAGGAAAAGCCCGCACGCGCCGTTGAGAGAATTAAACGCGCAAGCAGACATATGCTGGATCTCACCAGTACCCTGCTGCTACTTGCCAGAGATAAAAAAAACGGTGAACATCTTGTAGAGGTTAATGTTCCAACAACGGTAGACGACCTGCTACTGGAAATCGCAGAGGTAGTACCTACCACCCACTTGAGTATCACTCATCACAAGGAACATCCGCTAACGATTTCCGCCAGTGAAGCATCGATAAGAATTGTTATTGGCAACATACTTCGCAATGCCTGTCTCTACACCACAGAGGGCAGTATAAATATTCACTATACAGAGCAGTCAATTACTATCGCCGATGAAGGCCCCGGACTTAGCCCGGAGGATAAAAGACGTGTGTTTGATCCTTTCTTTCGTGTAGAGAAAAGAGTAAGTGGGTCAGGGCTTGGTCTGTCGCTGGTAAAAACAACGTGCGACACTTACGGCTGGACTATCAATATTGAAAGTGAACCCGGCAGAGGATCAGCTTTCACTATCCGATTCGGTAACTCGGTAACCGGATCCGGCCACCGTATGTAACAGCGACACCGCATAAGGTTTATCGACCGTTTTGCGCAGCTTGTATATCTGGCTTCGTAACGTATCACTTGCCGGCGGATCATCACCCCAAAGCTCGGACTCCAGCTCTTCCCGGGTAACCACATTAGGCATTTTCTTCAGGAGTATTTTAAGAATCTGAAAGCCGGCCGGCGTCAGTTGCAAAAGCTCGCCATTACGCCTGACTTCGCGAGTGCCGGTATCGAGAACCAGATCACCAACGCTTAGCGTTTCACTGGTCACATTGCCCTGGTGCCGCCGACTCAACGACTTGATGCGTGCGACGAGTTCCGGCAGATCAAACGGCTTGACCACGTAGTCATCAGCACCACATTCAAAGCCCTGCAATTTGTCGCCAAGCTCGTCACGAGCCGTCATCATAATCACCGGGGTACTGTTTTTATCTGTCTCGCGAATTTCCTTACACAAGGTGTAACCATCCATACCGGGTAGCATCAAATCCAGCACGATGACATCAAAACGATGTTGACGCGCCAGATGCAACCCGGTCATACCATCCGCTGCGTAGTCGACCACCGCCCCCATCGATTCAAGAAAATCGACAACAGTCTCAGCAAGATCGTGATGATCTTCCACGAGCAGGATATTGAGTTTTTCTAACGGTTGCATTGACTAAGACGCATTACTGATTCAGGTAACCGGATTAGGTTAACTATACGCCACCTTTATGCCAGCGTTTAGCCAGCATCGCTTATCCGGCTAGTGGTTAACACTTATTTCACTTAGTTGCCACACAAAGTCGGCAGTTAACGGATCTGGTTTTCAAGTCAACCCGATGCCAGTGCTGCACGAATTTTATCGGCGTTGGCCTTGATCACTTTCATATCTTCCATGTTGCCCGGCGCACGCAGTTTGTCGCCGTCGTGCCTCGGTAACACATGAAAATGCAGATGAAAAACCTCCTGACCGCCGGCCGCTTCATTAAACTGTTGCAGCGTAATCCCTTGTGCGTCAAACGCCTTCAATGCTGCATGGCTGACAATCTGCACCGTAGCAAGACATGCGGCAAGCTGATCATTGGTCGCGTCTAGCATATTGCGAGCAGGTGATTTAGGGATTACCAGCATATGCCCGTCAGCACGCGGCATAATATCCATTATCACCAGGGTTTGATCGTCTTCGTAAACCTGCTCCGAGGGTAATTCACACCGCAGAACTTTGGCGAAAATATTGTCATCTTGATAAGTCATGCGCATACACTCCAGATTAGTAAGTTATCCAACTCCGACAACCGCACTACGCCTTTCGAGCAGCACGGTGTCGCGCCATTTTCCATGTTGCTGTGCAATGTGCTGCCGCACTCCGACTCTACGGAATCCGTGCCGCAGATGTAATGCGATGCTGGCATGGTTTTCAGGAAACACTGACGCCTGCAGCATCCACATCTGATTGCTTTCAGCACACTGAACCAGGTTGCCGAGTAAGCTATTGCCGATGCCACGCCCGCTATGGCCGTTAGCGACATACACACTTAACTCCGCCACACCACGATAAACACTTCTCGCAGACACCGCAGACAACGCCGCCCAGCCCACAACTTGCTGGCTGATCACTGCCACTAATCGACAATGCTCAAGTGTAGCGCTCATCCACTGCTGCTGTGTTTTTGCTCGTGTCTCGAAGGTAGCATGCCCGGTGTCTATTCCTTGTTGATAGATCTCGCGCACCGCTGCAAAATCATTGTCCTTAAACTGTCGGATGATGACGTCGTCTTTCATTTGACTGGACGCAAATGGTGTTCATTATTGACACCGTACTCAGCACGTCGGGCATCCTGCTCCCACGAGCAGTCAGCGTATCCATATTCGACAATTGATCGAAGATAAATTTTCAAAAACACTGCCAGCCCACCATTGGCTTCGAATTGATGGACGTGCCGGAACTCGTGTCTTAACAGTCTATCCTCGTGACAACTGCCAGCAACAATTTCAACACCGTAGCCAAGTGCTCTGCCCGCGGTATTGTTCAGCGGCAACCCGACCGACCTGGCCATCTGTAACAGTTCGGGATCCTGCGGAAGGGAAACCCGATCAACTATCAGCAACCTGACCCGCTCAATATTTAAGACGCCCGACTCCGCCGCGAGTTGTTGCTGCGCCGGTGTTAGAGGTTCCCCTGATTCAAGAATTTCCTGCTCACGATTAGCTGACCACGCCAATATGACTGGCAGAACTTTTTCCAGGGCTTGCATCAAAAACTGACACGCGAATGCTGTGTGGGATTAGTGCAGCACAGCAGTGGATTCAATACTGGCTGAAGGTGCGGGAACCGACCAGCCCAAACTGTCTTTAATACGATCACACACCTGAGTTTCCCACTGTGCATCAAACTGACTTACCGCCTTACTTAAACTGTGTCCCTGAATTAATCCTACACCG
>CALLLY010000067.1 GCA_938008205.1 uncultured Granulosicoccaceae bacterium | reverse complement strand
TCTTCACTGCCATGAATCCGGCCCAGAGCGCTTAGCTGCTGGTTGTTAAAGCTTTGCACACCGATGGATAGTCGATTCGCGCCGGCCTGCCGATACGCTTTAAATCGATCCTGTTCGACAGTGCCGGGGTTGGCTTCTAATGTGATTTCCGCATCCGGTTCCAGCTTCACCAGCGCACGAATCTTTCCCATCAAATAGTCAAAGCCCTCGGCGCTGAGCAGGCTTGGCGTACCACCGCCAAAAAACACAGATTCAGTGGCACGCCCCCAGATGTCAGGTGCATGCTGCTCAAGGTCAGCAACCAGCGCGTTGAGGTAGTCACGCTCGGGGATGGTTTCGGGTGCGGTGTGTGAATTAAAATCGCAGTACGGACATTTCTTCACGCACCACGGAAAGTGTACGTACAAGCTTAGCGGTGGATACTCGGTGAAAATTCGCACTAGGCCAGCAATTCACGCAGTTGTTCCACAGCACGCGCGCGATGACTAATCGCGGCTTTTTTCTCTTTGCCCATAGCGGCGGCACTGGCACCGGTAACCGGACAGTAAAATACCGGATCATAGCCAAAGCCGCCTTCACCCTGAATGTCGTTCAGTATGTTGCCGTGCCAGCGTCCGGTAGCGATCAACGGTTCCGGGTCATTGGTGTGTTTGACCATGGCCAGTACACAGACAAAGTGTGCAGAGCGATCCTCGGTGTTAGCAAGGTTATTCAGTAACTTTTCTATGTTGTCGGCGTCTGTGGGTTTGATATTTGCGCTTTTTTGCGCGTAGCGTGCAGAGCGTATTCCGGGGTCACCGTTCAGCGCGTGTACCACCAGTCCGGAGTCGTCGGCCAGTGCTGGCAATCCGGTTTCGGCGCTCGCATGGCGCGCCTTGATCAGGGCATTCTCAACAAACGTGACTGCTGTTTCCTCAGCCTCCACAAAGTTGAACTCTGATTGCGAAATCAGTTGCAGGTTAAAGTCTGCAAGGGCGGCTGATAACTCAGTCAGCTTACCGATGTTGCCGCTTGCCAGTACGCATTTTTGCACAGGTTATCTCCGGGCTTGCTTGCGTGAAATTATAGGCCGCTAAATTTCAAGCGCTTTGCGCTGCGCTATCACAATTTCGTCAATGCCTTTACGTGCCAGTGCCAGCATGGATTGCAACTCGTCGTCGCGGAAAGCGTGGCCTTCTGCAGTACCCTGCACTTCTATAAAGCCGCCGCCATCATTCATCACCACGTTCATATCGGTTTCAGCGTTGGAATCTTCCGCATAGTCGAGATCGAGTACCGGCTGACCGTTGTAAATTCCTACGGAAATCGCACCAACCTGCCCGTGTAGCGGGCTCTTTTTGATGGCTTTACTCTTCAGTAGTGAGCTAATCGCATCGTGGACTGCGACATAAGCACCACTGATTGATGCGGTTCTGGTGCCACCGTCCGCCTGAATGACATCGCAATCGATCGTAATTGTTCGTTCACCCAGCGCTTCGAGGTCCACAATCGCCCGCAATGATCGACCAATCAGGCGTTGAATTTCCATGCTGCGCCCGGACTGTTTGCCAGCGGTGACTTCACGTCGGCTGCGTGTGTTGGTTGCGCGTGGCAGCATGCCGTACTCAGCAGTGAGCCAGCCGCTGCCTTTACCTTTTAGAAAAGGCGGTACTCTGTCTTCAACGCTGGCTGTGCAGATGACTTTGGTGTCGCCAAATTCTGTAAGTACCGAACCTTCTGCATGTCGAGTGAAGTTTCGAGTAAATTGCACATGCCTGAGTTCGTCATTTGCACGTTGACTCGGTCGCATTGATTTTCCTGTTACTTATAATTTTGTTAATAAAACCAGAGATCAATTCTGGTGTTGCCGGCGCCACCATCGTGATCAGCTGCGCGCAAGGGGAGTTGAATCGCAACATGATACAGTGTTGTCCGAATGAAACCGAGTTATACAACCGGTAGCGGAGAATCTACGATGTTAAAAAGCATGACGGCATTCAGTCGTCAGGAAGCAGTTAACGAATACGGTGCGCTGACCTGGGAAGTCAGATCCGTAAACCATCGTTATCTGGATTTATCGATCCGGTTATCTGAAGAGTTGCGCAGCATCGAACCGCAGGTGCGTGAACGGCTCAACGCCAGACTGAGTCGAGGTAAGGTTGAGGCCTCGTTGAGATATAAACCAGTGGCTAATGCCAATACGCAACTGGTGGTCAATGAAGCATTGGCTCGCCAGGTGAGCGATGCTGCGCAAAGCGTACAGAAAATTCTAGGGGAATCACAACCGATCCCGGCGCTTGAAGTGTTGCGATGGCCCGGGGTTGTTGGCCAGGCCGAGACAGATCTCGGGCCATTGCAAAAGGCAACGCTTGATTTGTTAACGGTTACTATTGACGACTATCTGGAAACCCGTGGTCGTGAAGGTCAGAAGACAGCGCAGATGCTCAGTGATCGTTGTGATGCAATGGAGAAAATCGTAGCGCGCGTGCGTGTGTTGCGACCGCAGGCACTGGAAAAGCAGCGTGCCAAGTTACTTGCCCGTATCGATGAATTGAAGATTGATAACGATAATGGCCGGCTGGAACAAGAACTGGTTTTCATTGCGCAACGCATGGATGTCGATGAAGAGCTCGATCGGCTGAC
>CALLLY010000066.1 GCA_938008205.1 uncultured Granulosicoccaceae bacterium | reverse complement strand
CGATCAGTAACAGACACACGCAAGTCATGCAGTTGTCTGCCCAGTGAGTCGACTATTGCCTGCTCTGCCATGTTATTTCCGAACTTGTCCCAAAGGGGTATTCTGCCATTAAAAGACTGACAAAAACGTTAACCCGCATACCAACAATACTGCCGAATCCGGCTACCCGCCACCCCGTTGATATCTCAGGTCGAAGAATTTCATGGTCTCATCCACCTGATGCTGCGACAGCCCTTCAAAGATAAACTCAATAACAAGGAAAGGCAGCGAGATTGAAGCGATTTTCCGAAACTTTTGATCGCTGATAACGAGCCGCATAGTGCCACCGTCAACACTGGATTCAATGCCAGTGTTGTTTGTTTCAAAACTACGACCGTTGAGGGCAGCTGGCAGAATACGGTCGAACTCTTCGCGGGTGAAACCCATCTCCCGGCTGAAGGTGATTTTTTCCATACATCAGCCGCCGGCAACCGGCGGCCAGATTGCCACCACATCACCGGGCGATATTAACCCTGGCTGTGCTCTTTCGTCCGCTCCAAAATAAACACCGTTTATCAACACAAGGTGCGCACTTGCGTGTGGCACCCTGAAGTGATCAATAACGTCATACAGTGTTGCCTGTTCATCGACTTCGACTTCAACGGCATTGTCCACTGCTTCAGATGGCAGCAGATTTTGCAAAGTTGCATACAACTTGAAGGTTATTTTCATTAAACCGGGGCAGCCTGTGCCTGCGCACAAGAAAGGTAAGCTTCCATCACCCGCATAGGATCTTTCAATAAGCGATCTTTCCATTCACCGAGCGGGGTTTGGGACTGAATTAATCCCCTCAATACACCAACGTGTTGAGTGAGACCAAGGCTGCTGGCACCCACCAGTACATCGTCTTTGAACTGAAGGTTCAGGTATTTGTATTCTTCTTCGTTTAAAAGTTCCGCCGACTCACCGCCGGGCACACCCATCCAAGAACCAAATGACGCAGAGATAAGCCCGATCGTATCCAACACGTTCATATTCACGTTACCAGCATGCTGAGAACGGTGACCGCGCACCATATTCCCGGCAGCAACCTTGGCATGTTCGACTGCAGTGGGCTGAATCGCCTGTACGGTGTATTCACCAGTTGAGAAATCCTTGCCCTGACAAACGTCACCAGCAGCATAGATATCTTCATCACTGGTTTGCAGATATTCGTTTACAACTACACCCTGATCAGCCTGCAGGCCACTGTCGATCGCAAACTGCATATTTGATTTCACCCCGGTAGCGCTAATGACCAGGTCCGCATCAACCGTCTGACCACCACTGAGATTAACGCGTAATTTGCCGCCGCCGGCATCTTCGATGGACTCAGCGCGAGTAGACGTATGGACAGTAACGCCTTTCTCTTCGCACCATCGTTTAATCATGCCGCCGGAGACATCATTCATCATTCGCGGCACCATGCGATTTTCCATTTCAACCACGGTCAGTTTCACGTCACGCAGAGCAAGCGCTTCAAGCACAATGCAACCGATGAAGCCGGCGCCCATCAACACAACACTGGCACCCGGTTTGGCAAGGCGAACAATTTCCCTGGCGTCTTCAAGTGTCCAGCAGTTGTGCACTCCGGCCGAATCGATACCCGGTATCGGCGGCACGGACGGGCTGGAACCGGTCGCTAGCAACAATTTATCGTAGCGATAGTGATCACCATCGTCGGTTAGTACCCGATTCATTTCGGTATCAATCGATTGCACGCGCTTGTTCACTACAGCGATATTTTTCGACGCGTAGTACTGATCAGTTTTGCGCAGGTAAGTACCCTCTTCACCGATTTTATCAGTCAGAAAATAAGGGATAGCCATACGTGAGTAAGGAGGTTCCGGCTCGGCACCGATGATCGTGATATTAGATAGTGGATCGAGCTTTCTCAGTTGCTCAGCGGCAACAACGCCCGCTGGTCCTGCACCGACAACGACATAAATCATGGTGTTCTCCAGTGCCACTAAGTGGCTAACTTTTACTTAACGGTTAGGCTTACCGGGTTTACAAATTCCGGTTTAAAACGAAAAGCGGCGACTATTCTGTCGCCGCCATTCCAGTGAAAAGGCACTACGCTAACCGTGCGTAGTGTCCTTGACCAGCGGTACCTGCTAGCTGGGCAGACCGAACTTGCTGCGGGTCTCGGCAGTCAACTGACCATCTGCCGTCCAGCCACGAAGCTGGTAGTACTCCGGCAGCATATCACCGAGCTCACAGACCTTGCCTTTAGCAGGCCCGGACTTGGCAGCATCCTTCAGCAATCGCTGCGGCAGTGTGTCATCCGCCCCGGTGATACCGGCTTTCATGTTGAAATCACGCTCCAGCTGCCAGATTCTCTCACCCACTTCCACCAGGCGCTCCGGCGACCAGTCACCGTCACAGGCGGCATCGATTTGCGGCGCGATATCGTCGAGCGTCCAGGCAAAGGTGGTGAATACGCAAAGCCCCGCCGAATCAACCGCCGCCGTAGCGTCCTGGAATGCCTTAACGAGCCCGGCCTTGCCTTCAGTTTGCAGTGGATCGGTCTTTTCAGGCACTCCAAGAATTTCCGAAGACACGGTGTAGCTGCGCAGGTGACAAGCGCCCCGGTTAGAGGTGGCGTAAGTCAGTCCCATACCCTGGATACCACGCGGATCGTAAGCCGGGAATTCTTGTCCTTTGACTGTCATTGACAGTTCCGGGCGACCATACTTTTCGCACAATCGGCGTGATCCAAGATGCAAATCAGCGCCGAAACCGGTGCCGGTGGCTACCTGTTCCGCCGCCCAGCACAGAGCCTGTGCGTTGCCGAACTTCAGCTCAACACCATCGGTATGCTGCGTAGTGATAACGCCTTCTTCGAATAACTCCATCGCCGCCGCTACGGTCGCGCCAAACGAGATCGGATCCATGCCATCTTCGTTGCACAGAAAGTTCGCGTAGGTCAGCGCATCAAGATCGTCTACGCCGGTATCCGAACCCAGAGCCCATGCAGCTTCGTACTCGAGCCCACCGGAATTACCCCAGTACTGCGGCTTTTCCTTCACAGAGAAATGCTCACGATCGATGGTGGATATTCGTCCACACGCAATAGTGCAGGCAAAGCAGCCGCCGTTGCGAGTGAGGTTGGCTTTGCCGTCACTTTCGCGCGGCTCAAGCATCGCTTCGCCAGAGATTTTAGAAGCACCTTCGAACTGGCTTTCACGCATGTTGCGAGTCGGCATCGCACCGACTTCGTTGATTACATTCATCAGTACCTGCGTGCCCAATGCTGGCAGGCCTTCTCCGGTTACCGGGTTTTCGGCAAGTACTTTCTTACCCGCATTCACAGCGCTCATGAATCGTGCAGGATCCTGAATGTTCCCAACGCCCAGAGTGCCACGAACAGTTACCGCCTTGAGGTTTTTAGACGCCATGACAGTGCCCACACCAGAGCGTCCGGCGGCACGATGAAGATCGTTGATTACCGCTGAGTAGAGGCAGCCCTGTTCAGCAGATCGGCCAACCACAGCTACGCGCATCTGTGGGTCCTGATGTCTGGCATGCAACATTTCATCAGTTTCCCAACAAGACTTGCCCCAAAGATCAGAAGCCGGCACCAGCTTGGCACTGTCGTTTTCGATATGCAGGTACATCGGCTCTGCGGCTTTGCCTTCAAAGATAATCATATCCCAGCCGGCGTTCTTTAATTCAGCACCGAAAAAACCACCCGAGTTGGAACAGGCTACCGTGCCTGTCAGGGGGCTCTTGGTGATTACCGAGTACCTTCCACCAGTGGATGCCATCGTGCCGGTCAACGGCCCGGTTGCCATGATGAGCTTGTTGTCCGGGCCCAGCGCATCACACTGTGGATCTATTTCTTCTACCAGGTAACGGGTAGCGAGACCACGCTGACCGAGATACTGGTTTGCCCAATCCATGTTGAGCGGCTCTGGAATACAGCTGCCCTCACTGAGATTGACTCTTAAAACTTGTCTGGTCCAAGCCATGATTACGCTCCTGTGCTTGCCGCGTTGTCAGTTTTACCCGCCCACTGTCTCATTTTGTCGAGGCCGGTGGCATTTGCATCAACGTAAGTAATAGCGTTGGTCGGGCATGCACTTGCACATTGAGGATCGCCCCCGCAAAGGTCGCATTTGACCACTTTGCCAGAATCGGCGTTGTAGTTCACAGTGCCGAAAGGACAGGCAATCGTGCAGACCTTGCACCCCACACACAGATCGTTTTTAACATCTTTGGAACCAGTGACAGGGTTCAGTACAATTGCATCTACCGGGCATGCGTGCATGCACCAAGCTTCATCGCACTGGGTGCAGGTGTACGGTACAAACCGGCCTTCTTCGTGGAAAGTAAACACCTTGATTCGCGACTTGGCGGTGTTAAACACCCCTTCGTTCTCCAGCGAACATGCCATCTCACACTGCAGACAGCCGGTGCATTTGCCCGGATCAATATTTAGCGACTTGAGCATGCAAACTCCTCCGATCTTGTTTTTACGTATTATATTTGTCAACAGATCCGCGCCAGCGGAGCCCCCATGACATTAAATAACACATTTCCACGCGAGTCTAGACTTACTGCTTCTTTCGCGCCGCAGATCAGAGATAGATTTTTATTTGAATTTACAACCGTCTAACGGGTTGTCAGGTGCCAAAGCCTTTCGCGTCACCAGATGTTGGGTTGTGAGCCTCAGACTGCTGGCGTCCTTGTAATCGTGACCATCGATCATTACGAGAAAAAGACGGCTTCTTACTACCGAATTTCCGAACGTAATCTTCCTGCTCTGATGTCTGAATCGCCCTGGGACGCAATCGGCGAACCTCAACAATTGCCTGTTCCGAGGACATTCCCATATCGACCAGCAGTCGCGCCGCAATCATACCGGTACGGCCCAGACCGGCAAGACAATGCAGGATTACCCGCTCACCTGATGCAATTGAAGCAACAATCTGCTGCCCTTCGACCTGCCAGTTCTCTTCAAATGGCGGGACGGGTACATTCATATCCATAATAGGCATATGACGCCACCAGAATCCGGCATCGACAATATGGCTGCCGAGATCGCCCAAACCGAGGCTTTCCAGTTCAGGCTCTTCGTTTAGCGTGACAACGCCAGTGGCCCCCCATTCCTGCATTGCGCCAAGATCGCGTTTCAGATTGCGTTGCAGATTGCCCCGTCTCGCACTGTCGAGACGAATCCCCGGACACGCGGAAAGACCGATAACACCAGTTCGTCCCGGCACCTCCAGGGTGAAAATCGGATTTGCGCTTTGACTGGATAGTCCAAACATTCTCTGCCTACTCCATTACGGGGTGATGCAATCGCTGCGGCATTACCGCTTTTATTGTTTTTTGTTTTTTCTGCCCGTGTCCTGGCTGTGGCAGCCAGACCGCGCGCCAATCGTATCGACGGTTTGCCGACAAAATTGAACCTCAGACCCTCCCAGGGCCGCGTAACCAGACAGAAGCATCATTTTCGCGAACACTTTCCAAGCACGTGGCGTTACGCCGTGCAATTCGCCCGCTACCGCTAATGTTGCGTAAAACGTCTCTGAACACAAGTGCCGGGCGATCATTCCTTACATTTTTACACTCGAAAGACTGAAGATTGTGCAGTCCACCTGTGACCGGCCGCATCGCGTCATCAATCCGTCATCAAGGTGTCAAGGTTGCCGCCGATCCGTTTGTAAAACAGATCCGGACAACCGGGCTGCAATTTCATAGGGTGAAAACATGCTTTCCGGACAACAGAGCCAGTCTCATCACGATCATATCGGCGATGTTATTGCGCAGCTCGAACACCTGGTGGTGGGAAAAACCACACAGATAAAACTGTCTGTTGCCACCTTGCTTGCACAGGGACACCTGTTGCTGGAAGACCTGCCGGGAGTAGGTAAAACCACCCTGGCACGGGCGTTGGCGGCCACCCTGGGTTTTAACTGGAACCGTGTGCAGTTTACCAGCGACTTGCTGCCGGCTGACATCACCGGACTATCAATTTTCGATGTCTCCAGTCAGGAATTTCGATTCCACGCCGGCCCGGTCTTCACTTCCCTGCTGCTGGCCGATGAAATCAACCGCGCACCACCAAAAACGCAAAGCGCGTTGCTGGAAGCGATGGAGGAGTCGCAGGTCACCATCGATGGCAACAGCTATTCTCTGGAACAACCTTTTTTCGTCGTTGCAACACAAAACCCCACTGAACAGCTTGGCGTCTATCCTCTGCCGGAATCACAGCTTGATCGATTTCTCTGTTGCATTGAGCTCGGCTACCCGAACAGCGATGCCGAGCGCGTGTTACTTACCGGTGGTGATAGAAGACAAATGGTCGACGACACCGCTGCCATCGCAACGCTTGACGATGTCCGTCTGTGGCAGGCTCTTACCAGTCAGGTGACCACCTCGTCGGCGGTACTCGACTACACACAGGCATTACTACAGACAACCCGAAACATGGCCGGACAAGGTGCTTGTGCCAATGGCTTAAGCCCAAGAGCAGGACTGAGCTTATTATCTATGAGCCGGGCCTGGGCCTTTATTCACGGACGCAACCTGGTATTGCCGGATGATGTGCAGGCAGTTTTTACCAGCGTCGCTGCTCACAGACTGACTGGCTCACTTAAACGCGGTGCACCTGTCACCAGAGAGATACTCAACCTGGTCGATGTTGCGTAGACGTTTATCTCATTGGCCACCTTGACCGACAAAGCAGCACCAACGCAGCCGCGTAGTCGTTTTAAACAACGACTGCTGCGAGTTGATGCCTGCGACACGCTGCCACTCACTCTCAAACACGAAAGGATCTATATCCTGCCTACCGGCCGTGGCATCGCGTTTGTGGTGGTCGCTATGGTAATGATTCTGGCTTCAATGAACTACGGATTGAATCTCGGCTATGCACTGAGTTTTATTCTGGTGGGGCTTTTTGCGTCGTGTCTGTTATCTACTTATCTCAATCTTGCCGGTCTAAAAATCCAGTCAATAAAAAGCGAAGATACATTTGCCGGCAGCACCCTCGAATACACGATTGCGCTGGCAGACACTAAACGAAAATCCCGTTACTCAATCACCCTTAAAGCAGGCGATGCTGTGGACACGGTGGATGTGTCTGCCACTCGCGGCAATACTGCCATGCTGCGCCTCAAACCCTTAAAGCGCGGTGAACACCAACTTGGCAGAATTACACTCTCCAGCGATTTTCCAATGGGTCTGTGGCGAGGCTGGGGCTACCTGCACACGCCAGCGAGCAGCTTTATATATCCTGCACCCGAATCACCCGTCGCACCTTTTCCGGCAAGCCATCTGGAAAATCAAAAGGCACAATCTCAATCCCCGGGGGAGCGCGAGTTTCAACAATTAAAGCGCTACCAACAAACCGATCCGCTAAGCTCTGTTGCATGGAAAACCGTCGCCAGAGGTGGAGGTTGGTACAGCAAGGAATTTTCATCAAACCAAATGGCAGATGATCTTCACTTAAGCTGGGCTGCCACTGCGAGCCTGCCAGACAAGGAGCAACGCCTGTCCAGACTGTGCGCATGGATAGTACGTGCAGATGCCAGTGCAACGCCTTACAGTGTGGACCTTAGTGCCAATGAATCTGCAGTAGCACTCGGCCCTGATCACAAGCAGCGTTGTTTAAGAATGCTCGCAACTTTTGGACGCCGCAGATCATGAAGCGCGCTGTCCCTTCGCCAAAAATATCAGAATCTACACGACGTCTGCTTGGCATCACTGTTCTGCTGACGCAGTTACCACTGTTGTTGCATCTGCCACTATGGATCTGTTTGCCGGGTACTTTGTTGGTGCTCTGGCGTATTGTGCCGTCGCTACACCGAACCCTCGCGCTTCCTCCGTTAATCATGACGCCACTGGTACTTATCGGTGCTTTAGCGATAGTCATGCACTACGGTCAGATATTCAATCGCGACCCCTGTGTCGCCTTTCTGTTTTTACTGGTTGGCTTTAAATACCTGGAGAGTAATTCGCGTCACGATGCCAGTCTGTTAGTGGTACTGAGCGCGTTCTTACTCATGACTCAGTTTTTCTATTGGCAATCCATTGCAGCCGCCCTGGCCTCTATTCCTGCGATCTTTTTTATCGGGCTTTCGCTGTTTACGCTGCAGCGCGCAAACGCCGAAACCGATCCACGATTCATGGTCAATATAACGGCTAAGTTATTACTCCAGGCCATTCCTATTGCCATGTTGCTCTTTGTCGCCGTTCCCAGAGTTACCTCACCAGGATGGGGTGACGGTAGTGGCGGCGGGTCGGCAACCACCGGACTTTCAGCAAGCATGTCTCCGGGCAGTATCTCCGAGTTATCCAAGTCGGACGAAGTTGCTTTCCGGGTAGAGTTTCAGGGCAGAACACCCGCTCAACATGAACTCTACTGGCGTGGCCCGGTGATGAGTGGTTTCGATGGACACAGCTGGTTTATTCTGCCGCGCGCCAAACACAAAACATTTACGCAGACACAAAGCTCTGTTGGAGTTGTCTCTAACCCGCTGCGCTATACCGTCACAATGGCAGCAACCCACAACCCCTGGCTGCTTGCACTGGACGCCCCCGCGTCCCTGCCCGTGAGAACCGCAGGCGACAACATTCGTGAAACGATCGCCACGATCACCGAGGAAAAGCAGCTCGATACACTGGTCAAACTCAACAGAGCCATTCGCTATAGCGCGGAATCGGTGATTACCGATCGTTTTTTCGCTAATGCAACGCCGGGGGCCGAGTATCTGTTAACCACAGAAAAAAACCCACGCGCAACAAAACTTGCACAGCAACTGAGAAGTGAGTTCGAAGACGATGCGGTTCTGGCCAATCAGATTCTTCAAATGTTCAATCAACAAAGCTACAACTACACGCTGTCACCTCCACAGCCTAAAGGCGACGCTATTGATGATTTTTTGTTTAATTCGAAAAGCGGCTTCTGTGAACATTATTCCGGTAGTTTTGTTTTTCTGTTACGCGCAGCCGGCATACCCGCGCGAGTAGTTACCGGTTATCAGGGGGGAGAAGTAAACGATAATTACATGATAGTCCGTCAATCAGATGCTCATGCATGGTCGGAGGCCTATATAGACGGGCAGTGGATACGCTTTGACCCGACGGCATTCGTAGCACCTGAACGCATTCAACAAGGCATTGGAGAAGTGCTGAGAAACGAGGGAAGCAATGCGATTTCGCAATTGCCCATCGTTAAAAGTCTGCAGCTTGGCTGGGACAAGATTAACTATCGATGGCAAAGCATGGTGATCGGGTTTGATGCTAAAAGTCAGAGCAAAATGTGGCAGAAGCTCGGGCTGCAAAAACCCGGTGCATTAACCATTGTATTACTAATACTTGCTGTTGTACTGATCTGGGTTTCACTCATTGTAGCGCCGTGGAGCCTACTGCGCAGGGATCGCTCTGACCTGTGTCAGCAACAATGGGAAAAACTGTGCCGTAGCTTTGAAAAAAGAGGCCTAAAACGCAACAATGGCGAAACTGCAGAAGCGTATGTTAATCGACTAACTCATCGCTGGCCGATACACAAAAGCCCTCTCACCACACTGCTTGGCGCCTACCATGCCGGGCACTACGGCAGTAACGCAGACGACACCAATACACAGAAACACTACGCGGGTTTAATGCGCGAAGCCCGAAAGCAACTGAGCCGACAGTAGATTTACGTCACCGTCAGTAATAGTCAACAACTTCAGGCCGTAGCCTCTACCAGTGACGACGCATGTAACCTGTCACTGGCCTCCAGTAGATTATCCAGCCGCTGATGTTCGTTGCCACGCAGGTATTCTTTGCATCGCTGCACAGCAGTCTTTCTCCACTTACCGGCTTCTCTCATCTCAGGGAAAGTTACCCCGGCACTCACCAGCCCGCCATTGAGTAGTAAGTCATTTTGCGCAGTGGACTGTTTAAGAAAGCGAGCCTGATCAAAAATCGAGCGCAACATCTCAAGCTTGCGAGTGGTGTTAAAATAAGGTGAGTGATAAAACATACCGAACGCCGGTATCCAGCTCACTCGAAGTCTTAATGCAACCTGCTCTGACGCCCACACATGCGGATCGGCCTGCGAGGTATCAAGCGGGAAGTTGTTGTTTATCCAAGCCGACAGTTGCAATGCGAACGCTTTGGCAAACCGTTCATCACCGGTACGCTGATAGGCAAGCCCAAGCAGAGTCCACCAACCATGTCGGTTAATTCGAAACAGCCATTCGCGGTTTTGCAATATGTTTCGCTGCCAGTCGATCTCGCCTACTTCGTTGATCTCGGGAGGAATACCACTAAATTCAAGATCATAATCGAGCACCAGTTCCGCACGCGCGATGAGTTCAGCATCACTCGCGTTGCGAACATCAAACGCCAGGTCAATGAGCTGCTCCGGCGGGTGTAACCAGCCGTCTTCAACACGTTCTTTAAAATGGTTCAGCAACGCAGCAGTTGCTTTGATATTGAAGCCATTGTCAATTCTTGCGTTGACTTCCGGTATATCAAACAAAGAAAGAAACTCCGCATCATTAAGATCTCTTGCGCTGCCATATTTTTTTCTTAGGAAGCTGCTAGCGCTAAAAAGAAATGCGCCCAGATTGTTATGTGCTTTGTTTCTGACTTCTTTGGTACTTCCGCTAACACCGGTATTTATTGTCATTGTTTATCCGAATTGCGAAAAAGTGCAATACACCTTTCAAACGCGATTTAACTGGAGTGCTTTGTCTGGTAACACGGTTCGAAGGATAACTGCTCGCAAATATCCGGAAGCGGAAACAAGCCAACCTTTTTTTACTTTAAAGCAGGTGAAATACGGAATTGTGATAGACCACAAGGACGATATTTAATCTGTATCAAACGTGGTAAAAACAATTTCATTTATGCACCAACTTCATTGCTGAACAGTACCCCCATACTCCTCAGCACGATACGCTTACCAGAGACTTTCCCTGCGCATCTTTTTACGCGATCACGTTCAAAATGCCTAGAGCAAAACCCTGATTGGTAATACTAACCACGGACGTTCTGATTACGGTGATGTAAAACTTGCGGTTGATCACAGTTCATTGTCTTTGAGAATTTTACCGCTACAACCTGCCATCTTATTGACAACATTAGCTACGTTTCTTGACCAATGTCACCACAGAAGTTTATTGTCGTTGCGCAGGCGGTACAGTCTGCCAAAGCTCGACATCTCTGCCGTCAAGGTTCGGGTCGACTCCGGTGCCAAACCCTCAGCAATTCACGCGTTAATATCTGCCGTTGACGCGCAGTACACCCAGTGCAAGAACGCCCGATGGGGCAGGTTTAATCTGCACCCTATGCAGAAAAACAGAAGAGCGCTGATCAGCTGCGGGCACTCGCCGTGGGGTGAGTTACCCTAAAGCCGCGTCTAAATCGGCGATCAAATCGTCAATGTGCTCTATACCCACCGCCAGCCTGAGCAAATTTTCAGGGATCCCGTTTTCTTCGGGCTCGATGCTGTGGCGATGCTCGATCAATGACTCCACACCGCCCAGTGACGTCGCACTGGTAATTAACTGCAGGCGTCCTGCAGTGTGTAATGCTTCTTCTTTGCCACCGGCTACCGCGAAAGACAACATCGCGCCAAAGCCACCTTGCATTTGCTTAACCGCAATATCGTGACCCGGATGGCTGGCAAGACCGGGGTACCAGACGGTTTCAACGCACTGGTGGTTGTCTAAAAATTCCGCGATCTTCATGGCATTGGATGATGCTTCTCTTACCCGCACATACAACGTGCGCATACCACGTAACAGCAACCACGAATCGAAACTACCCGGCAGTGCACCTGCCTGCTGTCGCTCGCTGGCGACAGCCTGCCATAGCGCGTGGTCTTCACGCGTTACCAGCGCACCACACAACACATCGCTGTGACCATTAAGGTATTTCGTCGCAGAGTGAACGACCAGGTCGGCACCATGGTCCAGCGGTTTGGTATATACCGGTGTGGCAACCGTGCTGTCTACGCAAAGCATGGCATCGTTGGCATGTGCAATCTGTGCTGCCGCTTCAATATCAGTAACATGCAGGTAGGGATTGTTCGGTGTCTCTACCCACACAATACTGGTGTGGTTATGCCCCTGCATCGCATCTTCAATTGTTTCGACACAGCAGGGATCGTACTCAGACAGTAAAATATCTGCCCGCTCGCAGTGTTTTTGCAACCAGCTTTTCACACCCCAATACATGGCCTGCGGTACGACAATATGGCTGCCGGGGCGCAGCGTATAAAAGATTGCGGCGATCGCTGCCATACCCGACGAAAACAATAAGCATTCTTCACCATGCTCAAGGTCAGCCAGTGTCCGCTCTGCATGGACAAAAGTGGGATTGCAATCTCGCGAATAGCTGTTGGCTGCATTAATCAGGTCGTATCGATCATCACGCGCAAAAGTAGTCGATGGTTGTATTTCCGGCGTGATTGCGCCGCTGTGCACATCGAGAAAGTGTCCGGCTTTTGCAGCAATAGTCTGCCCGTTGTTGTCGTCAATCATAAGGTGTTTGCATCCAATCCAGTAAAGGACGTTAGTGGGCTTCCTGCCAGTTGTCACCTACTCCGACTTCAACTTCAAGTGGCACACTCAGTTCAGCTGCCTGAATCATAATGTCAGATACACCCTTAGACACTTCAGAAACCTGAGACTCGGCCACCTCCAGCACCAATTCATCATGCACCTGCATAATCATGCGTGCATCGAGCTGACTATCACAAAGCCATTTATCAACGCCGATCATGGCGATCTTTATTATATCCGCGGCTGTACCCTGCATAGGTGCATTGATCGCCGTACGCTCCGCATACTGACGCATCTGGTAGCGACTGGAATTAATATCCGGCAGGTATAATCGCCGGCCGAGCACCGTCTCCACATACCCCTGATGCTTGGCATTTAAACGGGTTGAATCCATATAGATTTTCACCCCTGGAAACCGCTCAAAATACCGATCGATGTACTGTTGAGCATCACCTCGGGGAATATCCAGTTGTTTCGCCAGCCCGAAAGCAGACATACCGTATATCAGCCCGAAATTCACCGCCTTTGCAGCGCGCCGGTCATCAGCATCTACGTCATCAAGCGGTTTACCGAACACTTCCGCCGCAGTGGCACTGTGAATATCCTGACCATCCGCAAACGCTCGAAGCAGACTTTCATCAGCCGACAAATGCGCCATGATACGTAGTTCTATCTGCGAGTAGTCCGCTGCAATCAGCTTGTACCCCGGAGGCGCTACAAACGCTTCACGGATGCGCCGACCTTCATGTGTTCTGACAGGAATATTCTGCAGGTTTGGATCAGCTGATGACAGTCTTCCGGTCGACGCTACCGCCTGATGATAGGAAGTATGCACGCGACCGGTGGTAGCATTAATTTGCAACGGGAGTTTATCCGTATAGGTCGACTTAAGCTTACTCAGGCTGCGGTACTTTAATATCAACTTAGGCAATGCATGCTCCATTGCCAGCTGTTCTAGTACATCTTCCGCTGTCGACGGTTGCCCCTTCGGGGTTTTACGCACCACCGGAATCTGTTTCACCTCATAAAGAATTTCACCAATCTGCTTAGATGACCCCAGATTAAATTCCTGACCGGCATCTTCATGTGCCTGTGCTTCAATCTCCTTGATGGTGATATCGAGTTCACCACTTTGAGAGGCAAGCATTTCAGCATCAATTTTTACACCGTTGCGCTCAACGCTCGACAGCACATTGAGTAACGGCATTTCAATTTCGCGATAAACTTTGACAAGCGCAGGCTCTACTTCAAGCATGCTCGACAGCACATTATGAAGCTGCAGAGTGATATCGGCATCTTCGGCGGCATACTCTGCGGCCTTATCCAGCTCTATTTCATTAAACGTCAGTTGCTTTTTGCCTTTACCGGCGATGTCTTCAAAGTGAATAGTGGTCTTATCCAGATATTTTTTGGCGAGCAAATCCATATCGTGCCGGTTAGCAGCAGCATCACAAACATATGACTGAAGCATGGTGTCATGTTCAATACCATTCAGTGATATACCGTGATTCAGTAAAACATTGCGATCGTATTTAAGGTTCTGACCTATCTTTAAAATTTTCTCGTCTTCCAGTATCGGCTTAAATTGAGCCAATACTGCATCACGGTCAAGTTGCGCCGGTGCATCATCATAGTCATGCGCCAATGGCAGATAAGCCGCCTCACCCATTTCCACCGCAAAAGATAGCCCGACGATGCGGGCCTCCATATAGCTGATGCTGGTGGTTTCTGTATCGATTGCCAGCAC